>JBDTJV010000192.1:0-2534 GCA_039935675.1 Ginsengibacter sp.
CATTCTGCGGAGGTTGGCTATGTATGTGGTTATAACAGCATTTCTCATTTCAACCATCAATTTAAAATCATCAAAAATAAATCGCCACTTGAATTTAAAAGAAGCTATCTGAATTTGCTAAACGCTTAATTTCCTATGATTTGAGTAACTAATTCATTATTTTCTAACAATAATATTTTTACTTTTTTAAGTACGTTTTTTTTGATTTTTCCCTTCAGTCTTTGAGAAATAAATTTTTTAATTTTTTACCTTTTTTGTTTTGCCAAGGGTAATATAATACAAACTTTCGTACAGATCAATGAATAATCTATTAGGATTACAAGATAAGTTTGTAAAAGTGTGTTTATGTAAAAGCCTAATTAATGCCTAAAATCCTGAGAATAATATTATTCGAGTTCCTAATTCTATTTTCCTTTCATGTAACTGCTCAAAATGAGTACCAGTCAAATTGGAAATCGCTAAGTCATTACCAGGTACCCGAATGGTTCCGGGATGCTAAATTTGGAATTTTTATTCATTGGGGGGTGTATTCAGTTCCTGCTTATAGAGGTGATTCCTGGCCTGGTTGGTATCCTTATTACATGTATAAAAAGGGATCCAAGGATTTTAAACATCATGTAGAAACTTATGGGCCGCATGATAAATTCGGTTACAAAGATTTTATTCCAATGTTCAAGGGAGAAAAATTTAATGCAGACCAATGGGCAAAACTATTCAAAGCAGCAGGGGCAAAATATGTGGTACCTGTGGCAGAACATCATGATGGGTTTGCTATGTACAAAACAAGCCTTTCCAGGTGGAACTCCTATGATATTGGACCACACCGTGATGTAGTAGGAGAATTGTCAAAAGCCATTCGTAAGGAAGGAATGATTTTCGGGTTATCATCACATAGGGCGGAGCATTGGTTCTATTTTTATAATGGGCGTTTAATAAATTCGGATGTGAACGATCCGAAATACCAGGACTTCTACGGCCCGGCAGAAGAAGGAGGATACGACTTTCCGAATAATCCAATAAGTACTGAATTTTTGAACGACTGGCTGTTACGTTGTACTGAGTTGGTTGATAAATATCATCCGCAATTATTTTGGTTTGATGAATATATTGATCAAAAAGATTTTCAGCCTTATTTAAAAACGTTTGCTTCCTATTATTACAATCACGGACTACAATGGAACAAAGGGGTAGTGCTCAATTATAAATACGGAGCTATGCCCGACAGTACCGGTGTGTTGGATATCGAACGTGGTAAACAAGCCGATATCAGAACTTTAGCATGGCAGTCTGATGATGCGGTTGGCTATAACTCATGGGGTTATTTGAAAGGGGAGCATTATAAAAGCGCACAATATTTGGTGGATGAATTAATAGATATTGTAAGTAAAAATGGCAACTTACTTTTGAATATTGGTCCTAAACCTGACGGAACCATTGATGAGGAACAACAAAAGTTATTGCTGGATATTGGAAAATGGTTGAAGGTAAATGGAGAAGCAATCTACGGAACGCGGCCCTGGCAAATGTTTGGTGAAGGACCTGCAAAAAAAATTGGTGGTGATCACATTGACAAAAAGGTAGAACCTTTTACATCAGAGGATATTAGATTTACGACGAAAGGAAAAGTCTTGTATGCTATACCGTTAGTATTATCGAATGAAGACGTTACGATAAAATCTCTTTCGGATAAAAATCAGGATTTAAAAATTGCATCAGTAGAATTAGTAGGAAGTAAAGAAAAAATCAAATGGTCACAGGGAGAAGATGGATTAATGATAAAAGCAATACGGACTTTTCCTTCAAAATATGCCGCTGTGTTTAAAATAAAATTTAAGAATTAAAATAAAAGGAATGAAAGATTGAAAAAAGAAAGGAAATCAATATTGAATTCATGGCCAGTGAACCAACAAATAATACAGATTTTTATTTTGTTTAATTAGAGGTGACACCTTTTGCAAAAGGTGTCACCTCTATGGGCGGTATTCTAATTCGATTAATTATCTGATGCGCCTACGTCTAAGTCAGGATGCGCAGTTTGTTTATAAAAAAAAAATAAAAAATATGAATGGGGTAAGAAATATGAGCAAGTGTATAATGCTGCTTTTTGCGCTAAATATAATATGTATAAACTCAGATGCCCAGATGGATCAGCAGCCTGGATTCAAGGAGCATCAGCAACGATATGAGACGCGCTGGGATTCTCTTAAACAGGATAAATACAGGTATGATGCCAATTGGGAATCACTTAAAAAATATACAGTACCTGACTGGTTCCGTGATGCCAAATTTGGGATTTTTATTCATTGGGGAGTGTATGCGGTGCCTGCTTATGGTGGCGAATCGTATGGTGAATGGTATCCTTATAATATGTACAGAAAAGATACGAAGGTTTTTAAACACCATGTAGAAACTTATGGTGCGCAGGATACATTCGGATACAAGAATTTTATCCCAATGTTTAAAGCAGAAAAGTTTAATGCTGATCAATGGGCAAAACTTTTTAAAGAAGCCGGAGCAAAATATGTAGTTCCTGT
>JBDTJV010000193.1:0-2557 GCA_039935675.1 Ginsengibacter sp.
TCCATATCATTTGTGGCAATGAATCGGCAAGAAGGCGAAATTTTGATTCACTTTCCTGCAAGACTTCCTTCAATTGTCTTTCTTCAGTTATGTCCTGTAATGTTCCAATAATTTTTACCGGATTTTCATCTTCATCAAAAAATACTTTCCCCTGTTTTCTTATCCAGCAAATCGTTTTATCTGGCTTTACCACTCGTGCTTCGTATTTATACATACGGGTTTTTATACCTTGCTCAAATGCATTTTCCACAATGTCATGAACATCTTCAGGATGAATTTGGCTCCGCAATTGTTGATAAGTAATTGTTTTTGATGGGAGATGGCCAAATATTACTGCAAGGCCAGGCGAATGAACAAAGTGTTGGGTGTACAGGTCCAATTCCCATGTAGAAACTCCCGTTCCATCTGTAGCAAATCGCAATCTTTCTTCCGCTTCTTCTACTTTTTTTCGGGCTTCTACCTTATCTGTTACATCATTTACAGTTATCATTATCCCGGATGTTTTGCCATCAGTTTCAAATAGTGGAGCATATTCAAAATCGAGATAAAACTTTTTCATGCCATCGTTCCCTTCAATGTATGCTACAGACTCTTTTTCACTATGTGTTTCTCCGGTTGTCAATACTTTTTCCAATAATTCAGGGTATTTCTGTTCTCTCAATTCGGGAAACACCTCCAGGATTGATTTGCCAATAACTTCAGCCTCTGTTTTTCGCCACACATTTTCAAGCATTACTTTATTAGCCGTTTCAATAATATATTCATTGCCTCTTAATATTGTCATTGGTATAGGCGATTGCATTACCATATTACGAAAATGCATTTCACTTTCTTCCAGTAAATGTTTTGCTTTTACTGTGTTTGTAACTTCCATAGCCACCACCATGATGCCGGAGATTTTACCATCTTCATCTTTTAAAGGATGATACACAAAGTTGAAATATCCATGCTCCAATTTTCCCATCCTTTTTATCGGAATTAAAAATTCGTTGCCATGAAATGGCCTTTCTGTACGTATCACCTCTTTAAATAAGGGGTCTATTACTTCTTTAACTTCCGGCAATGCTTCTAAAATTGGGCGGCCGATTAATTGCTCTGAAGTTCTATCAACAAGCAGCATATAAGCATCATTGGCCAGTTCTACAATAAAATCAGGGCCTCTTAAAATAGCAATACTAAGTGGCGCCTGTTGAACCGAATCGCGGAATCGCTTTTCGCTTTCTTCAATTTTTCGGGAGGCGTCAATAATTTCTTTTTCCGCTTTTTTTCGTTCAGTAATATCTCGCGCTATAGCAAACATCAAGGGTTTGTCTTCAACTTGCAGACTGCCTAAACTTATTTCTACCGGATATATTTGGCCTTTTTTATTCTTTTGTAAGGTTTCAAATGGGGGAATCGTATTGCTTTGAGCACGAAAAAAAAGTTCTTTTAATTTATCACTGTCAAAATTAGCGTCAATATCCGAAACTCGTATGTGTTCTATTTCTTCTGTTGTATACCCCAACCTTTTAATAGCAATTTTATTAAGGTATTCAAAACTGCCATCTTGCCTCATAAGAATAAATGGGTCACCCGCATTATCTGCCATAAATTTAAATAGCTTTATTTCATTCAAAGCATTTTCCAGTTCATCCTTCTTCTTATGAAGCCGTTCCTCACTTTCTTTTAAGTCATCCAGAGCTTTCTTTTTATTAGTTGTTTCAATTACAGTAACCAATACGCCGCCAACTTCTCCGTCTTCTTTTCTTATAGGACTATAAGCAAAATCGAAAAAACAATTTTCAATAAATCCATTTCGGTCAAGAGCGAACATAAAGTCAGAAACCCCTATGGGAACGCCATTCATCACGCCATCAAACATGGATTCGACAATGTGCCATATTTCTGCAAAGGTTTCTCTGGTACTTATTCCAAGTGCCTGCGGATGCTTGGTAGCGCCTAATATAGGGCGGTAACCATCATTATAGATTTGCGTATATTCTTTCCCCCACGCGATATACATTCCAAATGGATTATTAAGCATTACAGAAACCATGGTGCGTAAACTTGGCGGCCAGGTTTCGGGATCACCCAAAGGGGTTTTACTCCAATCTTTTGACCGAATGAGTTCGCCCATTTCTCCACCTTCGGAGAGAAATTGAAATTTTGGCGCTACATCAATATCGTTTTTCAAATGATTTTTTTCTTCAGTCGAAATTTAAAAGGAAAGTATAACCAAATATAGTTGAGTTAAAAAAAGAATCGTTATTTATTTTTGTTTCATTATTAGCATAAAAATGAGCTTTTTATAACGCTACTCTGATGTCGCTGACCTCCATACCCAAAAACTATTTCTAAGAAAAGCAACATCATTTATTTCTGTTTTATAGAAACTTGCCGAAGAAAAGATTTATGGTAAAAAGGAATCTTTCAAAAAAAAGATGATTTTATGAAAACGACCGTTTTCGTAAAAATATCTAACAGTCGATCTTATTATTTGAGACAGCTCACGATAACAAAAAGATCAATATCTTTATTATGGTTTTACCAACTTGAATAAACGGAATTAGATTTTTAT
>JBDTJV010000194.1:0-13586 GCA_039935675.1 Ginsengibacter sp.
TAAAAAGCGGGCCGGCTTTTAATAAAGTGAATAACTCTGCACTGGTAGCCGTAATGAGGCGGGATGGCGAAAAGGCCAAAGATTATGCAAAGCGGCATTTAGTTCCAAAATGGTATAATGATGCGCAGGAACTGATTAACGACCCGGAAGTGAATGCCATTTATATTGCAACACCGCCTGCTTTTCATGAGGAATTTGCAATAGCTGCTATCAACGCCGGTAAGCCTGTTTATATAGAAAAACCGATGGCGCTTGATTATGCCTCTGCGAATAGGATCTTAAAAATTGCGAAAGAAAAGGATGTAAAAGTTTCTGTTGCACATTATCGTCGCGGACAACCTTTATTCAATAAGGTAAAACAATTGTTAGAGCAAAAGATCATTGGTGATACGCTTTTTGCAAGATTGGAATTTTATAAAAAATCATTGAACAAAGAGGCGCTGTCCATTCCCAAAGTTGCCTGGCGTGTAAATCCTGAAATAGCAGGTGGAGGCCTGTTTCATGATATTGCGCCTCACCAGGTAGACTTAATGTGCTGGTTTTTTGGAGAAGCCGAAAAAGCATCTGGTTATTCGGCTAACCAAGGAAAGATGTATAAAGCAGATGATATCGTTTCGGGAAATATCCTCTTTAAATCCGGAGTTATTTTTAATGGATTATGGTGTTTCAATGTGGCTTCCGAAAATGTGACAGATCTCTGTGAAATACAGGGAAGCGAAGGGAAAATGCGATTCCCTATATTTGAACATAAAAAAATTGAGATCATAAAAAATGGTAAAACAGAAGAGATTTTGTTTGAACCTCTTGAGCATGTTCAGCAACCACTTATTCAAAAAGTAGTGAATTATTTTTTAGACAAGGGCCCAAATCCTTCTTCGGGATTTGATGGTGCTGTGGTGATGAAATTACTGGATAAATTTACAAAGGAATAAAAGCGATTTATTTTTTGAAATGTAATGCACCAAAAGCGATTTTGTTTTAATCAACCTGCTAAAATCTTATTAAATGCCTTTGCGTTTATCACTGGCAACATAGTGTTTTGTATGGTTTTAAAATCTTTCGTATTGGAAGTAATAAAATAATCCATCTGGTGATGTAAGGCAATTTCATAAAGTAAAGCGTCTTCAAAATCAGGTGGAAACTTCCGGGCAGCCGCACTTAAATTACCGGCAGAGCATGGTAAAAGAATAATCTTTTTATTCAGAGAATCTACTATTTCACAGATTTTATTTTTGGAATAATCTTTTCGAATTATATAAGCAGTCGTTGTTACCACACTTTCAGAAAAATGGGCCTTAAATTTTCCATGCTCAAGCATATCGAATAGTTGCAACGATTCTTCATGGAAAGGACGAAGCGGATCTAAGAGGTCAATAATAATATTGGTGTCGAAAAAAGCACTATAAGCCATATTTTTCTTTTAAATAGTTATCTCTTTCTTCGTCAATATCCACTGGTTTTTCTCTTTTGATAGAACCCGCATATTTATCCAAAAATTTCCGGAACGAGTCGTCTTTTTTTTCTGATTTAAGAATTTCTTCCAATTGTGTTTCGACAATTTTAGACACAGAAGTTTTTTTACGACTCGCATAAGATTTTATGCGCCGGGCGACTGTTTCATTTATGGTAAGATTTAGCTTGACTGTCATATAAAAAAAGTTAGTTTTTCAAATATACGCCTAATTTTAAAATATGCGCCTTACTCGAAACGAAGTTTGAAATACAGGACGAACCTTTTTCAGAAGATGTAAAAAGTCTTGATCCGGCAAATTCTTCTTATTTCGGATATACTGAAGGAAGATTGCTGTTCGTAATAAAGGCAAAGAATTTATAAAGAAAATAAAATATATTCAAGGAGCTAATATAACAGAGTCTGCTAATAGGAGGGAATTGTTTGGCCGTCGGAAGGGAAATGAATATTACAGTGGAGAGGCATGGAAGGATTCAGATTAATGAAATCATGTTTTACCAGGTAAAAGATGGAAAGATTATCTCTGAACAATTTTTTTATTGTTACTTTAAAAATCAGAAAAGAATATTAGAAGAGATATTGTCAAGAAATGTTGCTTCCTTAGTTGGGATCACTTAAAACAGCGTAGTTGTAAAAAGTTCTAATGTTCGGGCAAAATAGAAATCCGGAATATTTATCAGTTTACTGTTATAGAATAATCCAATTCTTATCTTCGCGGCCAAAATGTATTCAATCCTTCGCAACATATTATTTTGGTTTGATGCGGAAAAAGTTCATTATTTTTCGATGGACTTGCTGCGTTTTTTCTGTCGTTTTTCTTTGGTAAAATGGGTTTTGAAAAAAAATTTTTCTGTAGGTCAAGGTTTTTCTAAAGAGGTTTTCGGAATTACTTTTTCTAATCCAATTGGACTTGCAGCCGGATTTGATAAAAACGCAAAATATTTGAATGAACTGGATATATTGGGTTTTGGTTTTGTAGAAATTGGTACGGTTACACCTGTTCCACAAAGTGGAAATCCCAAACCAAGATTATTTCGTTTGCCAAAAGATAAAGCGCTTATTAATAGAATGGGCTTTAATAATGATGGTGCAAAAGCTGCTGCAGAGCGGGTCCGAAGTTTTAGGCTTAAAAATAAATCAAGTAAACTCATTATTGGTGGCAATATTGGGAAAAATAAAATCACTCCCAACGAAGATGCCTGGAAAGATTATGGGATTTGCTTTAATGAATTGCATGAAGTAGTCGATTATTTTGTTGTGAATGTGAGTTCACCCAATACACCCGGCCTGCGCGATCTTCAACAAAAAGATGTTCTGAATAAAATCCTTACCAATCTTCAACAAATTAACCAGTCAAAGGATGTTCAAAAACCATTGCTATTGAAAATTTCTCCGGATCTTAATCAACAGGATCTTGATGATATTATTGAGCTTGCGATGGAAATAAATTTAGATGGATTGGTAGCGGCCAATACAACGATCAGCCGCAACAGGTTAATTACTTCTGAAAAGGAAATTTCCGAAATGGGCGCTGGCGGTTTAAGTGGAAAACCATTGAAAGAAGAATCTACCCGAATTACAAATTACATTTATCAAAAAACAAAAGGAGCTATTTCTATCATTAGTAGCGGTGGTATATTCTGCACCAACGATGCAAAAGAAAAATTCTCTTCGGGTGCTGAACTTGTGCAGGTTTGGACAGGTTTTATTTATGAAGGGCCTGGTATTGTGAAGAGGATTTTAAAAAGATTGTAAAAGCTTTTTCTATTCAACAATTCTTAGATAATTTTCATTCGTATTGTCTTCAAAATTATTATTTTTTGCTATTTCTGATAGCATATGTTGAGTTGATAATAATAGAATTTCGTCTGCTTTCTCCTGGGTTTTATTATCATAAAATATAAATGAGGTAAGTGGCATCGCATAGGCAACTGCTTTATGAATTTCTCCGGCGGCTTTAGTAAAATAAGCGAATAAAGATCCTGCCAAAGCAACTAATTCATCAAACGAAACATTTTTCCTGTTTGGGAAAAAATGATGGAAATCAAATTGGCTTCCTATTAGTTTTGTTAAGTCCTCCAGGTTGGATTTAGTAATCGTAATGAGTATGTAATTGGTAAACGCAAAAATGCTATCAGGAAACTTTTTGTAAGTCAAAATTATGGTCTCATTCTGCTTCTCAATATCATTTTCATTAGAATATGCAAGACTTAGTAAATCATAAAAATTATGTTCGTCCGGGTATTTTTTAATAACTTTTTTAATTTCCCAAATTGCATCGGCAGGATTTTTATGAATCATTTCATAAAGCGAATCATAAATTATTTTTTTCTCTTCAATTAAAGAAAACGGATCACCAGTTTCATCCTCATCAACAATTTCCCATGAATCTGTCTCACTCATTATTTCATACATTTCTGTTGACTCTTCTTCTGTACATTGTTCATCATAAACGGCAAAAACTATCCTGGCGAAATTGGATGGAGAAGCTTTTTTCTTTCCCGCAATTATATCGGGAATGTCTTCTATAGATAGTTCTTCATCATCATCCCAATCATCATCTAACTCCTCGTAAGCATCCTCCTCTTCAAGATCATTTTCATATATTGTTGTAAAATTCCCTTTACCAACTGTGCGCTCCAAAGTTGCAATAATATTTTCGGGATGCTTTTCTTTCCCAAAAACCACAGCGGGTTTTCCATCTAAACCAAATGGGATATCAATCAATTCGACGCGCTCGTCATCTTCCTCAAGCACATACCTTGAAATCTCAAAATCTTTATGAGGTTTAAAACCGATATCTTCCGCATATTCCACTCCTCCATAAACAATATTATGTGCCAATGTGTAATCAATTTCTTCAATATCCTGCTGTGCTTTTAGCTTTTCCAGTAATTCAGTAAATTCTGTGTTTACATTAAAATCGTAAAACGTGTCCTTCACTCCAAGACAATATAAGTCAACCAAATAAACAGCGAAAGTAACATTACCATTAATATGATTCCGGGATATTACAATAGTGGCAAAGCCTGATTCAGCCCATCCTTCATTGATATAACATTTTCCAATCGGCAATTTTCTTGCCCTCGTTTTGATGATATTTTCAGGAGATGTATTCATCTGGAATACTTTTTTATCTTTCTTTTTTCCCATACCTGATACAATTATTTTTAAATTATTGACCTTCTTTTTTCTAATTGCAGTAAACAAACAAATATCTTACATTCTTCTTTTTATATAGATAAAAAAGATTTGTAGGCTATTATTTCTTTTTTTTTACAAATTCTTTTTTTTACCCGAATAAGTTATGCAAAATAGGAGAAACTGGTTTTATTTCCTAAGTCAAAAATTACATTTATTACTTTTGTAGAGAAATTATTAAACGTGAAAAATTCCTGGAAATACATTGTCATTCCTATTCTTCTTTTTGCATGCCAATCTGACGTTAAACCGGCGAAAAAGATGGTGCAGGATCCTAAATATATTTTAAGCAGCTATTCAAATTTCTGGCCCTATTGGTACAACGAAGTGAAATTGTCAGAAGATTTTATCCCTTATAATGAACATGATTCCATTATTACTAAAGAATCCTTTTTGAAACAGGTTTGTACAGGAAACTATTTGCCTGTAAAATATGTACAAAAAGATTCATTAAATAGTTACAAACTCTATACAATTGAAAATAATAAGGATTCTTCTATTGCCTCGACCATAGTCATGTTTGGTAAACTGGCTTATCAATTTTTTCAAATGGAGGGAAAACCGTTGCCGGATTTCAACTTCGTGGATTTGAATGGCAACGTTTATAATCCTCAAACGTGTAAGGGGAAAGTGGTAGTTCTTAATTTTTGGTTCATTGGATGCACCGCCTGCCGGCAGGAAATGCCTGCGCTTAATAAAATGGTAGCTTCTTATAAAGATCGTAAAGATGTTCTTTTTGTTAGCCTCGCACCTGATGATCCCGATTCTTTAAAAAAGTTTTTGGAAAAAAATCCATTCGCTTATGCAATAATACCCCGGAAAAATAAATATGTCATTGATACGCTAAATATCAGGATGTTTCCAACACAAATGATCATTGATAGAAAAGGTTTGGTATCGAAAGTGCCCGAAGATTATAAGCAAATGGAAATTGAATTACGAAACGAATTGGTGAAGAAATAAAGTATACCGCCTTATTTCGTAATCCTTTCATCTTCCAACTCTGGTTCATCTAATTGAACGATTTTTTTATTTTGTCTTTTTATCATGACCATGTTCAACACTTCCACGACAAAGGAAAAGGCCATTCCGAAATAAATATAATTTTTCAAATGAAGGTCTTCTGCTTTTTCAGAATCCCAACCTTCAATTACAAGACTAAGACCAATCATCACCAAAAATGAAAGTGCCAGCATTTTAAAAGTTGGATGTTTGTGTATAAAAGCAGCGATGTATGGGCTGAAGGAAAACATGATGATCATGGCGATAATAACTGCGGCAATCATTATTTCTACATGCTTAGCGGTTCCTCCGGCAGTGATCACGCTATCGAATGAAAAGACCATATCTACCAAAACAATCTGAAAAACGGCATTTGAAAAACCAAGCGCTTTTGCCTTTGGTTTGATAGCGTCCGGATTTTCACCTTCCAGTTTTTCATGAATTTCATGCACTGATTTATAGATGAGGAATATCCCCCCGGCCAGCATTACAAGGCTTGCAATATCAAATCCTTTATCAAAAATTGTTATAACTGCTTTTCCTTTTTGCAGCAACAGCCATCCTAAACCAAGTAATAATGCACTCCTTACGATAGACCCAAGGATAACCCACGCAAGCCTCGCTTTCCTATGTTTTTCTACCGGAAGCCTGTTAATAATAATGCTGACAAATATTACATTATCTACTCCTAAAATTATCTCCAGGATTACAAGAATAAAAAAACTGATAATGCTATCAGTGGTTAATAAATGACCCATCCAGTTGCTAATTTTCGTTTAAAAAAAACCGACAAAAAATAGTTGGTATTTTTTGGATGCGCAAACATAAACATTCTGATAAAAATATAATTGATTATTCCGTAACAAAAAGCATTCTGAAAGAATCGTAAATTGCATAGATTTTTAAAAGTTTTATATATGAATATAGGAATTGTCTGTTACCCAACCTTTGGCGGTAGTGGCGTGTTGGCAACTGAATTGGGAAAGGCGTTGGCGGAGAAAGGCCACAATATTCATTTTATTTCCTACCAGCAGCCTGTCAGGCTTGGCGGTTTTCATACCAATATTTTTTATCACGAGGTAAGTGTTCCGACTTATCCATTATTTGATTATCCTCCGTATGAAACTGCTTTGGCCAGTACAATGGTAGATGTGATCATCAATCAAAAACTGGATCTTTTACATGTTCATTATGCCATTCCTCATGCCTCAGCGGCTTACATGGCCAGGCAAATTCTTTTAAAAGAAGGTATCGATATTCCGGTGATCACTACGCTTCATGGAACAGATATTACGCTTGTAGGACGAGATAAAACCTATTCGCCAGTCGTTACTTTTTCTATGAATGAAAGCGCGGCACTAACGGCAGTTTCAAAAAATTTGCGTGATGAAACTTACAGTAATTTCAAAATGGAAAAAGAAATTGAAGTGATTTACAATTTCGTAGACGCAAAACGTTTTAATAAAAAACCGATCACCCCTTTTAAACAGGTGATCGCACCAAATAACGAACGTATATTATTGCACGCTTCTAATTTCAGAAAGGTAAAAAGAGTTGCAGATGTGGTGCATATTTTTGAAAAGGTAAACAAAGTGATCCCATCAAAATTGTTGTTTGTTGGTGATGGCCCGGATCGTTCTTTTATTGAAGATCTATGCAGGAAAACCTGCGCCAGGTCTGACATCCGGTTTCTTGGAAGGCAGGAGCAAATGGAAGAAATTCTCGCTATTTCTGATCTTTTCATATTGCCAAGCGAGTACGAAAGTTTTGGTTTGGTTGCGCTGGAAGCGATGGCCGCGCAGGTTCCGGTAATTTCAACCAACGCGGGTGGCTTGCCTGAAATAAATCTAAATGGAATTACGGGCTACACAAGTGATGTGGGAGATGTCAATGATATGAGCAATAATATCATTAAACTTCTTTCAGATGAAAAAGCATTTGCTAAAATGAAAAAAAATGCTCTTGTACAGGCATTGAAATTTGATATTCATAATATTGTTCCGATATATGAGGAGTTGTACGAAAGAGTATTACGTCCCGTATTGAAATAATATAAAAGGTCATTTAACTTTGCTAAAACAAATACCAGGTAAATAAGCAAAGTATGAAAAGCAAAATGAAAAATGCTTTAATATTTGGAGGGTTCATACTACTCAATTTCTTTATAGGAGCTATTCTAACTGGCGAGCGGTCTTTTACCAAAACAAATATTTTTTCATCTTTAATCGTAACGGTTGTCTTCAGTTATATTTTTGGATTTATTTTAAAAGGTTCATTTGGATGGAAGAATAAAAATGATGACATTTAGGAATGACCAACCGCCAAATATTTTTAAATCATATTGGACAAACATCACCGGATCCTCTTGCACTGGAAATTGTAAAGGCCAGTGGCAGCAAGCTTTACGATGTAAATAATAAAGAATATATTGACCTTATTGGCGGTATCAGCGTTTGTAATATCGGGCATGGCAATCAAAAAGTAATTGACGCCATAAAGGAACAGGCTGAAAATTTTATGCATGTAATGGTAAATGGCGAATTGGTGTTATCGCCTCAAACTGCTTATGCAAAATTGTTAACGGATAATTTGCCATCTAATCTCAATTCTGTTTTTTTTACTGCCTCAGGAACGGAAGCCACTGAAGGCGCCATGAAGCTTGCGAAACGTTTCACAGGAAGAACACAAATTGCTGCTTTTAAAAATTCTTATCATGGAAGTACGCAAGGTTCATTGAGCATTATTGGTGATGAATATTGGCGCAATGCATTCCGGCCTTTGCTGCCGGATATTTTACATTTGGATTATAACAATTTTGAAAGCCTTGATTTCATCACCAAGCAAACTGCCTGTGTTATTACAGAGACAATCCAAGCCGAAGCAGGTGTTATTATCCCAGAGAAAAAATGGATGCAGGCTTTGCGAAATAAATGCACAGAAACCGGCACTTTGTTGGTGCTTGACGAAATTCAATGTGGCTTTGGGCGTAACGGTACTTTGTGGGCATTCGAGCAATTTGAAATAGTTCCAGATGTTTTATTATCGGGAAAAGCTTTAGGCGGTGGAATGCCATTGGGCGCTTTCATTGCCGATAAAATAACTATGGATTCATTGACGAACAATCCCGTTCTTGGACATATTAATACTTTTGGAGGGCACCCGGTTTGTTGCGCAGCAGGGAGAGCGGCGATGCAATTTTTATTGGATGAGAATTTATTAAAATCAGTTTTTGATAAAGAACAGATATTTCTTGAGCATCTTCATCATCCCAAAATAAAAAGTATCCGAAGCCGTGGATTAATGCTGGCGCTCGAATTCGAAAGTTTCGATCAAAATAAAAAAGTGATCAACGGGCTTATGGAAGAAGGTGTTTTTACAGACTGGTTTTTGTTTGCATCGGAATGTTTAAGAATTGTTCCACCGTTAATTATTACCGAAGAGGAAATTTTGGAGGCATGTTCTGCAATCATAAGAGTGGTTTCAATTTTATAATTATTTATCGATCATTTAAAAAAAACACCATGAGAGTTATCAAATCATTTGCGTGCGCATTTGAAGGTTTAAAAGATTGTCTTTTGCATGAAAAAAATTTCAGGATTCAGTATGTGGTTGCATTATTGATCATTATTCCCGGCTTATCTTTTTCAATAAGTAAAATGGAATGGCTCGTCATTCTTCTGTGCTTTGCTGTGGTATTGTGTTTTGAGATCATTAATTCGGCTATTGAAAAGCTTTGTGACCTGGTGTGTCCTCAATTTAACCTTACAATAAAAAAGGTAAAAGATATGTCTGCTTCAGCAGTTTTACTTGCTGCGATTATTTCGTTTATCGTTGGTTGTGTCATTTTTTTACCAAAAGTTATTGCCTTGTTTTAAAATTGAATCAGGAGAAATTGTTTTTAAACGGAAACCACGCAGAAATTTATTATGAAAAATAGGCAAGAGCAAATTATATTAACTAACTGCTGTTTTATGGGTTATATAGAAATCTTGTACTTTAGTTGAGGGTTCATTGATAATTTTTAGCTTGTATCACACGTTCTTGGTATAGAAAAACATACTCTGTAATGTCAAAACTTTATTTTCTTATACTATTTATTTTTACAAGCATTTTTTCTTTTGCCCAAAGTTGGAAAGTATATCCATATAAACCTGCCGGCAGCCTCATTTCTTTCCCCACTGATGAAGGACGCCATACATCACAACCTGTGGAATGGTGGTATACTGCAGGTCATCTGACTGCTTCTCCCTCCGGGAAAACGTATAGTTACATGCTTACCTATTTTTATTACCCGGCATCGTCGTATGGTGGATTTCGGATACTTGATATCACTGATGACGCTACTGGCAAGTTTTACCAGGATTCCAAACTGCTTCGTTATACCAGTATGGCTACTGATCACCTTGACATACAGGCTACGATAACTGGCGGCGATAATGAATATTGGATTACAAAGACCGATGTAAATAATAAGCTCATACCTTTTGAATATAACATTCAAGCTGCCTCTTCAGATGCTGGACTTCAACTTGATTACAAAAGTCTGAAAAGGCCTTTGATCCTTGCAGACAGTGGATATCTGAAAGAAGGATTTTCAAACTATACCTATTATTATTCTCAAACAAGAAATGATGTTTCCGGAAAACTTACTTTGAATGGCATTACGGAAAATGTAACCGGAACCTCGTGGATTGACCGGCAATATGGAGATTTCGACCGTCTTATTGGCGAAAAATATGAATGGTTTTTCCTTCAGTTATCGAATGGAATGGATATAAATGTGGCGAACGTATTCTCTGCGGATAATAAAATTCCCGACAATTCCAGGTACCGGATATTATCCTCTTACGTAAACGACAGTACTCAATATACTACCAGCGATTTTAAAATAGAGCGGTTGGGGTTTAACTGGATGCCGGATAGCCAGATGTGCTATTCGAATAAATGGCGGTTGACATCTGATCTTAACAAGATCGATCTCACTTTTTCGACCAAAAATAATAACACTGAAGTGCAATTCCCTTTTCGTTTTTTTGAAGGAGCAACCGACATTTCCGGAACCGTAAATGGTGTAACGGTTACAGGATTTGGTTTTGCAGAGCTTTTGCATTCTTACCACCCTCCGATACCCGCGATCAAATATCCCCAAAGCGATGAATATAATGTCAAACTACCTATTACCTGGCAGGTAATGAATCCTGATGATGGTATGCCAGTCACCTATGATCTTTCGTATAGTCTTGATAATAAAGCATCCTTCAAATCAATTGATGAGTCCATATCAGATACTTTTTATTTATGGACCGGGGCAAATCTGGCTAATTCAAGTCAAATCTGGTTTAAAATAACGGCTCATTCGATTGATGGTAAATTACAGTCTTCTGTGATCAGCGCGACAGGCCTAAACATTTTCACAGATGGTTCACAAAAACTGGTTTTATTTCCAAACCCGGTTTCTGATTATTTATATTTTGAACCTGCATTTCAAACGGACAATCCGCCTTGCAGGATACTTGATGTTTCCGGACATATAGTTCGAATTTTTACACGAAACTCGCTTACTGATAAAATTGATGTGAGTTTTTTGGCAAAAGGAATTTATTTTTTTGAAGTAGATAATGTGAAAAAAAAGGCTTCTTTAAAATTTATCAGGAAGTAAAATAGATCGGGGATAAATGCTTGTAAAATAAGAATCCGGCGTATTTATCCTTTTACCGGATAATCAAAACTTTCAAAGTCAAAATAGGTTTCTATTCTTACGAATACAATTTAGCGAATTTTTAATATATATATTTTGATTAGTCATTCTATCTTTGCGCCTTAATGAGAAGGGTCCTTGCTTTTATATTAGTAATTTCTCACATGAACACATCCATGTTTTTTCCGCAGGTGCCGGAACAAAATGTATATGATAGCAAGGGAAATCAATTAGACAATATTACCAGCATTGTTGAATGGGTAAGGGTTAAAATAGGGGTAGACCATACTGCAGATAATGAGAATGACAACAGAGCTCAAAACCTGCACCCCGTAAATAATCTTCAATATACATCTGACACATACTCTACAAAAGTTTCCAGCGGGTATTCTGAGTTGGTAAATCTGCATTATGCCGAATACCCAAAATCCAGGATATCATTGCTCTCCTACGATATTGTAGTCCCGCCACCTAAGGGATAATTTTCATCTAAAGCGCTTCATCGCTACACAATTATTACAACAAAGGGCATATTTATTACATCATAAGAATTTATTATAATTCTTATGGAACAGCTGGGCATACAATAAGCTGTTTCATTGTATTTACATTGATTGATTTACTAAATAATATGAAATGAGGAAAGTTCCCCTATTCTTGATCTTCATCATGTGCGCATGGAATTCTTATTCGCAGGACACATCATCACTTCCACAACAGGACACCTTACAGTTGACTTTACAACAAGCAGAAACTATCTTTCTTAATAACAATCTTAACCTGATTGCACAGAGATACAGTATTGATTCGGCAAGGGCAACTGTGATTACCGCTAAACTATACGATAACCCGGAATTTTCTTATTCTAATGGATTTTACAATACAGTTACCCGCAGCTTTTTTGATCCGGAAATTTCTGTCCAGGTATCGCAACTGATAAGGTTGGCCGGCAAAAGAAACAAAGCAATTGACCTGGCCAAATCGGGTATCGATATAGCTCAATTTCAATTTTATGATCTTCTCAGAACATTGCGGTTTGTATTAAGAACCGATTATTATAACATTTACTTTTTGGAACAATCTTCAAAATTATATAACATCGAAATTTCTTCACTCAAAAAAATTGTACCTGCCTTTGAAGACCAGGTAAAGAAAGGATACATGGCTCCTATAGATCTTTTGAGGATCAAAACCCAACTTTATACATTGCAGGCAGAATATGATAATCTGCAAACAAGTATTGATAATGTACAGAGTGAATTTAAATTGATGTTAAGGTCAAATCCTGCCGATTTTGTAATTCCTGCCGGGGAAATCTCAAGTCTGAATGCAGATGTTGTTGGTCAGTATAATTATCAATCCTTAATTGATTCGGCAGTCGTCAACCGTCCTGATTTAAAAGCCCTGAATGCCAATATTGTTTTCGGCAATTATAATTTAAGATTACAAAAATCTTACGCAACGCCAGATATGACCATTGGCGCTAACTATGACCGGCTCGGCAGCTATGTAGAAAATTTTAATTCTATCGGAATCTCCATTCCTTTACCTTTTTTTAATCGAAACCAGGGGAATATCAAAAATGCAAGAATACAAACCGATGTAAATAAAGTAGCTTATGAAACCGGTTTGGATAGGGTGAAAAGTGATGTTACTACTAGTTATATCACCGCATTACGCTCTGAAAAATTATTGTCAGGCTTCGATCCGGCATATCAAAAAGATATGGAAAATATCATTGAGCAGGTAACCATCAATTTTCAAAAGAAAAATATAACCATGCTTGAATTTTTGGATTTTTATGATTCCTACAAGGAAAATGTATTACAAATGAATCAATTGCGTTTCAACAAAATGAGCGCGCTCGAACAACTCAATTTCTCTGTAGGAAAAATAATATTTAATCAATAAAATACTAAAATTAATCCGGCTTTTAAAATTTTAAATAACCCACACAATGAACAAATTAAATATAATTTCATTTTTACTCGTTGGAATTGTTATTTTTTCCAGTTGTAAATCTGATCCTCAAAATACAGATGAGAGACAATAATTTGTGATCTCAGATTCATTATTAAAAACTATTCAAATAGATAGTGTTGCAAGCTGCCCACTTGTGAATGCACTGACATTTACCGGCCAGGTATCTTTCAATGAGGAAAGAGTGGCAAGAATATACCCAATGGTAAGTGGAAATATTTCAGGTGTATCTGT
>JBDTJV010000195.1:0-3202 GCA_039935675.1 Ginsengibacter sp.
GGTATTTGTGGATCGTGCAGTATGTACGTTGACGGCCGCGCCCATGGCCCATGGCAAAAAAATACGGTTTGTCAGCTTCATATGCGGGCTTATAAAGAAGGCGATACAATTGTCGTAGAACCCTGGCGCTCTGTAGCTTTCCCCGTTATTAAAGACTTGGTGGTGGATAGAAAAGCATTCGACAGAATAATAGAGGCAGGCGGATACGTTTCAGTGAATACGGGTAACGCACCCGATGCAAACGACATCCTGGTAGATAGGGCAAAATCGGATGAAGCATTTGATTCCGCTGCGTGCATCGGCTGTGGCGCTTGTGTGGCAGCATGTCCCAATGGTTCAGCGATGTTATTTGTCGGAGCTAAAGTTTCCCAGTTGGCGCTTTTGCCACAGGGCCAGATGGAAAAAGTTTCCAGGGTGCTGAACATGGTTGACCAGATGGATAAAGAAGGATTTGGAAATTGCGGAAATATATACAATTGCGAAGCAGAGTGCCCTAAGGGAATTTCTGTAGAAAATATTGCAAGAATGAATCGCGAATATCTGGGTGCATCACTTTCCTCAAAAATACAGGAGCGACCGGTTAGGATGGTCAATCCAATGAATGAGTAATTGTCTTTTTTTGTAAAATTTCTCTTCTTTATTATTATCTTTTCCGGAAGAAATATTTTCACTAAACAAGGAAAAAAATATGTTGATGGAAGAAACAATGCGATGGTATGGACCACATGATCCTGTAAGTCTGTCCGATATCAGGCAAGCAGGGTGCACTGGCATCGTTAGCGCATTACATCATATTCCTGTTGGCCAAATCTGGACAAAAGAAGAAATAAATAAAAGAAAATCACTGGTTGAAAATGCGGGAATGACGTGGACCGTTATTGAAAGTCTACCTGTTCATGAAGATATTAAGAAGCAAAATGGTGATTATAAAAAATATATTGAAAATTATAAGGAAAGTCTGCGAAATGCAGCTGCCTGCGGATTGGAAGTAATTACTTATAATTTTATGCCAATTCTCGATTGGATGCGAACCGATATTTCTTTTGAAATGCCTGATAAAAGCAAAGCATTGCGGTTTGAAA
Organism: Ginsengibacter sp.; assembly: GCA_039935675.1. Classification (GTDB taxonomy): domain Bacteria; phylum Bacteroidota; class Bacteroidia; order Chitinophagales; family Chitinophagaceae; genus Ginsengibacter. Next base: position 1,083 of record JBDTJV010000195.1, read on the forward strand.
AATCAGCTTTTATAGCATTCGATCTTTTTTTATTAAAACGTCCGGGCGCTGAAAAAGATTATTCAAAAGATGAAATAGAAAAGGCGAAAAACCGGTTTGCAAAAATGATTGATGAAGAAAAAGAAATTCTTTATCGTAATACACTTTTGGGCCTGCCGGGAAGTGATGAGCGCTTTACAGAAGAACAAATTCTTACTGCGCTGAAAACTTATGAAGGAATTGATACCACTAAATTAAAGGACCATTTATTTTATTTTCTAAATGAAGTTGTTCCGGTGGCAGAAGAACTGGGATTAAAAATGGCGATTCATCCTGATGATCCTCCCTACCCGATCTTAGGTTTACCCAGAATTTTAAGCACCGAAAAAGATGCGCAGGAATTGATAGATGCCGTTCCTTCTCCGGCCAACGGACTTTGTTTCTGCACGGGTTCATTTGGTGTAAGGCCTGATAATGATTTAGTAAAAATGATACAGCATTTTAGCGAACAAATTCATTTCATACACCTGAGAAGTACCAAGCGGGACGAAGAAGGAAACTTTTATGAAGCCAATCATTTGGAAGGCGACGTAGACATGTACAATGTGGTCAAAGAAATTGTTTTAATGATGAAAAAGAGAAATGTTTCTATACCGATGCGGCCAGATCATGGGCACCAAATGTTAGATGATTTGAATAAGAAGACTTATCCCGGATACAGCGGTATTGGCCGTTTAAGAGGATTGGCAGAATTGAGAGGCCTGGAATTGGCAATTAGCAAAAATTTGCAAAACGAAAATTAATATAAAAAAATTATGCTGCTATTAGGAATTGATATTGGAACCTCTTTTATAAAAGTTTCTGCCATAGACGCACAAACACAACAGTCTGTCGCCAGTGCCCAGTATCCCGAAACAGAAAATCAAATAATCTCTCTTCAGTCAGGATGGGCCGAACAGGACCCGGAAATGTGGTGGGAATGTACAGTGAAGGCAATTCATAAGTTGATTGATTCGGGTAAGCTTAATGGCCACCAAATCGCAGCAATAGGTATTTCTTACCAAATGCATGGCCTCGTACTGGTCGATAAAAACCAAAAAGTATTGAGAAATTCAATCATATGGTGTGATAGCCGCGCTGTTGGAATCGGTGAAAATGCTTTGAAAGAAATTGGTGAAAAAACCTGCTCTTCTTGCCTTTTGAATTCTCCCGGAAATTTTACCGCATCAAAACTCGCATGGGTAAAAGAGAACGAACCGGAAATTTATCAGCAAATCGATAAGATCATGTTACCGGGAGATTTTATTGCAATGAAATTAACCGGCAGTATTACTACCACTTCCTCTGCACTTTCCGAGGGCATTTTTTGGGATTTTAAAAATGATGAAATTTCAAAAGATGTAATGAAAAATTTTGGGTTTGAAAATTCATTGATTCCTGAAGTCCACTCTTTGTTTTCTTCTCACGGAAAAGTAACATCTGAAGTAGCACAACAGTTAGGCATAAACGAAAATATTCCGGTAACTTATAAAGCCGGCGATCAGCCAAATAATGCATTATCTCTAAACGTGCTTCAGCCCGGCGAAGTAGCTGCAAATGGTGGTACTTCAGGCGTTATTTATGCCGTAACTGATCAGTTGTTATCAGACAAATTTTCAAGAGTAAATAGTTTTGTTCACGTAAATCATCATTCAGAAGATAAAAGGGTTGGAGTTTTACTCTGCATCAACGGTGCCGCCATAATGTATAGCTGGGCAAAAAAAGTGTTCGGAGAAAATCTGAGTTATAAAGAAATGGATGAACTTGCAGCAACTATTCAACCGGGAAGTGATGGCTTGTTTGTGTTGCCATTTGGTAATGGCGCTGAAAGAATGTTACAAAACAAGATGATAGGCGCTCATATTGAGAATCTTGATTTGAACAAGCACACAAAAGCGCATATTTTTCGTGCAGTACAGGAAGGTATTGCATTTGCTTTTCGTTATGGCCTCGATATTATGCGGGAAAATAACTTACATCCAACAATTATTCGCGCTGGCAAAGCCAATTTATTTTTAAGCGATGTTTTTATCAGGTCATTTGTCAATGCAACAGGTGTAGCTGTTGAATTATATGAAAATGATGGAAGCGTAGGAGCTGCC
>JBDTJV010000196.1:0-3098 GCA_039935675.1 Ginsengibacter sp.
AGAAAAGAAATTTAGACGTATTGGTTATATCTTTCATATTATTCATTCTATTAGTTTTTTATAAGTTAATCTTTTTCCAGTCACACCTGCTAACACCAAATCAAATCTGTTTTGAGTTGTGAATTTACGGGTATTGAATCGTAATAAAAATTCGTCAACATAGCTTTGTAAATGATCTTTTGAAATTTGATGATATATACCGTCAATACCTCTTTTGAGGTGGCTCCAAAAGTTTTCCACCCCGTTTATATGTGCCATGCCGTTTACAAATTGCTTTGCGCTATGGTTTACTGAATAATGCTCAAAGTATTCATCTAGAGCCTTGTAAGCTGCTAATTCATCGGTCATTAATACGCTATCAGAGGCAACGTTTTCTTTAATGATCGGTATTAAAGTTTCTTTTGTCCGGTCAGTAATAACCTTTGCAATCATGTTGCCGTTTCTTTCTCTTAACCCTATTACAGAGGTTTTATTTGATATGGTTGCACCTTCTTCATTCTTTGTTTTCTTGTTAGCATGTTTGTAGTATGATTGGCCACCAATTCCGCATTCATCTATTTCAACTATGTTACCAACTACCTTTTTGAAATTAGGATGATCGAAGGCATACCGTAAACGATGTAAAAGAAACCAAGCAGATTTTTGAGTAACTGTAATATCCTTTGCAAGCTGGTGCGAGGAAATTCCTTTCTTGTGAGAACTAAACACATACAAGGCTAAAAACCATTTTTGTAGTGGTATCTTGGTATTATCAAATATAGTTCCTGTACGGACGTTAAAATACTTACCAGTGCTGACACATTTATATCTGTTATTCTTGCACTTGTAAACTTTTGATTTAGGATCAAAGGGAGATACTACATTTCCACCCCACATTAACCTTTCTAAATGATCTATGCAGCTTTGTTCATCTGGAAAGGCTTTAAGTAAATCGAAGATGCTTTTAAACTCTGGTAACATATATTGTTATTTAGAGTGTAAAGATATACTCACTATTTCATATTACCAAATAATTTTGTGTAAACTTGTATATCATTGCCCAATATTCAACCGCTTCAAACTTTCATCAGCACATTTTAAAATATATTCTTTGCGCGGATTCCAATCCCAGCCACTGCCATCAGCTCGCCATTGATTTCCTGCTTTTGATGCAATAATTACTTTATCTCTTTTTCCTTTCAAAGCCTTACCCAGCAAAGTTTCGTTCAATCCCTTATCATAAAGATCGGCAGTATCGAAATAATTAATGCCCTGATCAATCGCAGCATGAATAATTGGAATAAAAGAACTTTCTTCTGGTTTTAAAGACATGCAGCCAAAGCCAATTTTGCTAATTCTCATCGATGATTTTCCCAATTGCTGATATTGCATAAAATTTTTAAGGTAAAGTTACCAATTTAAAAAAAGCTGTCTCCCGATCATCAAATAAAGAAAATATAAGGTAATTCAAATTCCACTTTATGTACATAACAGTGATGAATAAACGAAAATACTTTTTAGAAAAATCAGTTCAAAATGAGAATCAGGATTATTTATCCATTTACTGTAAATCAATAAAAAAAATATTTGATTTCCAACGTTACTGGCATGCTTTTTAATAACACTTCTTTAGAAAAATGTTAATCAATTTTCGAGGTCAAATTTGTAATTTTAATGAATGGCTAATCTTATATCTTTTACTGACAAAGGCCTTTTTTGCGAAGCAGGAAATTTTTATATAGATCCCTGGAAACCAGTGGATCGTGCAGTGATTACTCATGGTCACAGTGACCATGCCCGTTTCGGAAACAAATATTATTTATGCCACCGGTTTTCCAAACCAATTCTTCAATTGCGCCTGGGAGATAACAATTATCAAACTACCGATTGGAACGAAACGATTAATATGAATGGCGTAAAAGTCTCGTTTCATCCCGCGGGACACATTATTGGTTCCTCACAAATTAGGGTAGAATATAATAATGAAGTGTGGGTAGTAAGCGGTGATTATAAAACTGAAAATGACGGTATAAGTGGTGAGTTTGAACCAGTAAAATGCAATGCTTTTATAACAGAATCCACATTCGGTCTACCAATTTATAAATGGAAACCCCAGCAGGAAATTTATGATGATATTATCACCTGGATTAATAAAAATAAAGAAAACGGGAAGACAAGTATTTTAATAACTTACAGCTTGGGCAAAGCCCAGCGCGTGTTACAGGCGATTAAAGAAACTACCCAAACCATTTTTGCACATGGCGCTATTTTTAATATGCAGCAAACACTGATAGATGCCGGGTTTAATTTAAAACCGGTAGTTAGAGTTACTCCCGAAACGCCAAAAGAATTATTAAAAGAAACTGTAGTAATAGCTCCGCCAGGCGCAGAAGGAACTTCATGGATGAAAAAATTTCATCCCTATTCTATCGGAGTTTGTAGCGGCTGGATGCAGGTGCGGGGAAACGCGAGAAGGCGAAACGTAGATGGCAGCTTCGCCTTAAGCGATCATGCAGACTGGGATTCATTGTTGACAACGGTGAAACAAACGGGGGCAGAAAAAGTTTTCGTCACCCACGGTTTCCAGGCGGCCTTCAGTCGTTATCTAAATGAAAAAAATATAGCCATTGGGGCAGAAGTAAAAACACAATTTGGCGATGAAGACGAGCAAGCAGATTCACCGCTTGAAATAAAAAATGAAGAACCCGAAAATGTATGAATGTAAATGTTGAAATAGAAAATAAACCTTCCGAAACATCGGGACTGCAGCTATTTGCAGAATTAGTTACAGAATTAAGCTCTTCTACCAAAACCAATGATAAACTTCAAAATCTTGTAGATTATTTCGCCACAGCACCTGACGCTGATAAAGTATGGGTGATCGCTATTTTCAGTGGACGAAGGCCCAGGCGCGCGATTAATTCAAGGCTCATGCGTGAGTGGTGTTTGGAAATAATTGATATCCCTGATTGGCTTTTTGGTGAATGTTATTCTACCGTGGGCGACTTTTCAGAAACTCTTGCATTATTACTTTCAGAAATTGAAATAGTAAAACCTCAAAATGAAAGTCTTTCCTATTATTTAGAAAAATTTATTCACATTGAAAAAGAGGATGAAAG
>JBDTJV010000197.1:0-5509 GCA_039935675.1 Ginsengibacter sp.
TGCCGGGCGAAGATTCCCAAAGTGTGGGCTGTATGATTCCCTTTCCTGCTATTTTCTTACGATCAATTTGGAGATACGGCGTAGCTTTCCACGTTCTACCTTCGTCATCACTTCCGTCGAAAAAAGAATTCCATAACCCTTGTTCATTTGATGCACCAGCAAGCCAGGTACCATCTGACAAAACAATCATTTTATTTCGAACGGGTCCACGGCCTCCATGATCTCCTTTCACTAACTCTTTAGCTTCTGTCCATGTTTTACCTTCATCATCAGAAGTTTTTACCCAGGTCTCCCATTGAGGAATTTCTTTTCCTACTTTGAAGAAAAGATAAATTTTCCCTTCAGGCGACCGGAATAAAACCGGGTTCCAATGTGGTTCATTATTAATTTTTGCTACTTCGAATGTTTTACCCCAGGCTCCAGGCTTTCCCTTAGTCATCCATATACCAACGTCATCATTTTTTTCTTCAGTTCCACCAAACCAGGCAGCAATAAAATTTCCATCTTTCAAATGAATGATCGTAGAGGCATGGCATTCAGGATAGGATTGATCATCTCCGAAAAAAAAACCTTTGATAGGAAGCGAATCCAACTGGTTGGGGACTTTCATTTTCTCAATGTAATAAGATTTTGAAAAACAATTATATAGTGTGAAGAATGCAAAAAAAAGAATGCTTATTTTCTTGAAATTAATTGTTCTTTTCATTTTACAAAAATTTGTGTTGTGTGCTACAATCTATGGTAGTGGTAATAAAAATGGAAAAATATTTATCCTGCTTTTATTTATGGTGGCGCAATAACTCCCGAAAAATACTTCATTTTTTTAGCTTAAGGAATTTTTCCAAAACTTATGACAAGATGATACAATTGATGGATAAGATAAGGTAAAGAGTGCCATTATTAGTGCTTTATTTTTGTAAGAAATAAACAATTAGCAAGCACTTTATAAAAAAGACTGGCTAGAAAACCAAACGCGTGGAGTGATTTATGTAACCGCTTACTAACTAATTGTAAAACCATAAAAAAATGTTCAAATGAAAGAAAATGTTGATCGGAAGTTTATCCCTGTCATGCTGACTCCTTTTAAAGAAGATGGAAAAATTGATCTGAATGGCCTTACACAGATCATAGAATTATATCTGAAGGCAGGCGCAAAAGGACTATTTGCTAATTGCCAATCGAGCGAAATGTTCCAACTAACCAATGAAGAACGATTGTTAGTTGTAGAGCATACTTTAAAAATAGCAGGCGGGAAAGTGCCTGTGGTAGCAGTTGGCAACTTTGGAACAACAATCGCTGAACAGGCAAATTTTATTCATAAGATTTATGATACCGGTGTCAAAGCAGTTATTATAGTTACCAGCCTCATTGCCGGGGAACACGAAAGCAATGAAGTATTTGATGAGAGAATTTTTGAGTTGTTCAACCTGACTGGAAAAATTCCACTTGGCTTTTACGAATGTCCCGAACCGTATAAAAGAGTTCTTTCAGCGGAACAACTTAAAAAATTTGTCGCCACCGGCAGAATAATTTACCACAAAGACACTTGCCTTGATATAGAAATGGTAAAAGCTAAATTGAAAGCAACCAATGGCGTTGATTCTTTCGGGTTATATGATGCTTATGCAGTAAACGCGGTTGCTTCCTTAAAAGCAGGAGCAGCAGGACTTTCGTGCATCCAGGGAAATTTTTTCCCTGAACTGATTGTATGGTTATGCGATCACTTTGATGATATAGACGCGAAAGGTATCATATGCAAAGTGCAACAATTTTTAAGCGACCACATGGAAGTGATTCATTACGCTTACCCTATTGTGGCGAAATATTATCTTCAAAAGCGTGGAATAGATATTTCTACTTTTACACGAACTAAAACTGAAACTTTTACTCCCCATGTAAAAAAGAAAGTAGATTGTCTTTATAATGAATATCATATTTTGAAAAAGGAAATGGAATATGAATTTAATTTACAATAACGGGCAACATAATGACTATTAAATTCTTTTTGATGTTTTTTGTATGCTGTACAATTTTGCAGGCATATAGTCAGTCTCCAACTTTATCTGAAAAAAAAATTAAAATAATGCAACTCACTCATGATAATGGAGGACATACTATTCACAACACGGAATGTTTTTCTCCAGACGACCAATGGATCGTATTTGATACCCGCAATAATGACACGATGATTGCAAGCACGGGAAACATTTCTATGGTAAATACACAAACCGGTGAAATCCGTGAACTCTATCAAACGAAGCATCAAACCCTGTACGGACCGGGTGTGGGAGCTGCTACTTTTTCACCCGTAGCTAATCGTGTCCTATTTATTCATGGAGTTCGAAACTCTGACAAGAACGATCCTTACAGTTTTACGCGCCGTACAGGCGTAGCAATTGATATTGAAAAACCGCTTCATCCAATATTGATGGATGCGCGTGATGTTTCGCCTCCCTTCATTGCAGGGGCTTTGCGGGGAGGCACTCATTCTCATAACTGGAGCGCTGATGGAAAGTGGATCAGTTTTACCTATAATGATTACATCATGCAGCAACTGGAGAAAAACGATTCTTCTGTGAAAGATCTTCGTACCGTAGGAGTGATGGTGCCAGGCCATGCTGTTCATGTTCCTTATGATCCATCGGAAGAAAATAACAGTGGTAAAATGTTTTCTGTAATAGTGACAAAAGTTACGGAAAACCCTAAACCGGGAAGTGATGAAATTGACAAAGCGTTTGATGAAGGATGGATTGGAGTAAAAGGTTATCAGAAGAGCGATGGTAAATGGCAACACCGTGCCATTGCATTTCAGGGTGAAGTTGTCAATTCCGATGGCACAAAGAAAACTGAAGTCTTTGTAGTGGATTTGCCGGAAGATTTGACAAAAGCAAATCCGGGCAAACCGCTGGAAGGTACGACTATCTCAAGGCCTAATGTACCCGCCGGTGTAGTGCAACGGAGAATTACTTATACTTCCAATGGGATACAAGGGCCGCGCCACTGGTTAAGATGTACGCCTGACGGAAATCTAATTGCTTTTTTATCAAAGGATGATAAAGAGATTATTCAGTTATTTGGCGTATCGCCCGATGGTGGAAAAATTACGCAACTTACTTTTAATTCTTATTCAATCGAAGGGCCTTTTAATTTTAGTCATGATGGAAAGTGCGTTGCTTATCTTGCAGACAATAGTGTTTTTGTAACAGAGGTAAAAACAGGAAAGACTAAGCGATTAACGCCACATTCTTCCGATGAAGAACAACTAACCGGATCTGTGGTATGGTCCAATCATGGTTCCATGCTTGCTTTCAACAAATATGTAAAAGATAAAAAGACAGGGGAATTATTTTTGCAAATATTTTTAATAAAAGATAGTTTGCTATAATTTCCTATGCAAAGAAGTTTGAAGTGTTTTATAAGAATCGCAAAGATTTATTCAGATATGGCCAGATCATCACTGAATTTCTCAGCCAGCAGGAATTCGCGTTTATAAGTTAATGGAGTTACCCCAATTACTTTTTTAAATTGCCTGTAAAAATTAGAGATGTTATAGAACCCGCATTTGTCTGCTATTTGATCAATAGAAATTTTATCCTCTATTAAAAAATGACAGGCATGGCTTATGCGAATCTCAGTGAGAAAATCATAGTAAGTTTTATTGGTTATTAATTTAAAATAACGACAAAATGAAGTTGCAGTAAGATTACTAATTGCAGCAATTTGTTCCAATGTGATAGGTTGTGAATAATTAGCCATTGTAAAACTGCATACGACATTCAATCGTTCTGTTTCATATTTGTTAGATTGATAAAAGCTCTTTTCCCTGGTAGCGTGGTAGTAATCTTTTGTTTCGGATAGAATTTTAAGAATAGAAAGTAAAGCTATCAGGCGGTCAAGATTTTCCGCTTTTGAAGCAGCTTCAATTAGTGGGATAAGTTTATCACGGGTTTTATTAATAATTACCATTCCTTTTTTTGCCTTTTCAAAAAGCAAAGGCAGGAGGCGGGCTTCTGGTAATGATAACATCTCCTTTCCCATACAATTTGATGAAAAATGAAGGACTATTGCTTCTACACCATATTTGGAAACATCCTGTGAAGCAACTTCTCTGCAATGCCATTTGTGCGGTAAGTTTTCACCCAGCAAGAGAATCTCACCATCGGAAAAGTTGCAAATATTGTCACCAATAAAGCGAACGCCTTCTCCTTTAATGAGATAATGTAATTCGAGTTCAGTATGATAGTGCCATAATGATCCGAAAGAGGAATCGCGGCGAATGCTGAATGATGATTCTAATTGCGGCGGCACTTTATGGAAATGTGGTTTCATAATTGCGGAGAATTAGAGCTGTGAACGATGGCTCTCTAAAAGTAGGAATAAAAAATCGTTTGGATAATTTTTTTTAAAAGATGGTTACAGATAGGAGGTGGCCAAAAGGATTATCATCACAATAACCGTATAATTCCGTCCATTTGTAACGGTAAGCTCATACTAGGCTTATTAGATATTCTAAACCATAAGAAGGCTCCAAAAAACCAAAATGCCAAAAAAAAATCAAAAGCCAAAATCTTTTAAGCTAGTTAAATTTGGAATACACAAATTGCCACAAAAAAAACTGTAACCATTGATAATAAATTATTTGCCATCCTAGCAGTCAGACAGTTTTATTTTCCGCAACCAATCCGTGGTAATTTCAATAATTATTGAATCTAAATGCAACTCCCGCATAATAATTTCTCCCCGGTGCTACATTGTAATAACGGCCAACTGCGGCATTGATGCAATTGCCAAGACTGTATTTTGAATTAAAAATATTATCAGCGCCGGCAAATATCAGCGCTGAACTTTTTAGCAAAGTCTTTTTTGGATCCCAGTTTTGCGCCTAAAAAATGATACGAAGACGCATACGCAGCAATTAGCATCATTGAGTGCAATCTTACCAGTATAATTACAGGTTACGTTCATATAACAACCAGCCTTTGAGATTATGTCAATACCTGCTACAGCTAAGTTTGGTGCTGCAACGGGTAATTCATTTTTTGAATAATCATTATTCACTTGTTTAAATCTCCATAGTGAAATCATGCCATGCATAGCGGACCCATACTGATGTAGTGGCAAAGGAAATGAGTTTAACCCATATCCCTAAAATATCTAACCTTGAAATATTACTTTTATCAGCGTTTAAAAACTCTCCAAACTCAATGAACTATGGCGTTTGAGTAATTCGGAAGGTAAGAGAAGAATTCAAAAAACGCTCTTTCCCGAAGGCATTTTATATGATGTCAAAAATCATGAATATCTAACCAAAAAACCAATTCGTTTCTTTATTTAACAAGATGTATTTCAAATGGTTATACTCAAAATAAAAACCGGACTTCCCAATTTTTGCTTGAAAAGTCCAGCAAGGTATCGGGGAGCGGACTTGAACCGCCGACCTTCGGGTTATGAAAGATAATAACCTGGTTTAAAATTTTTAGAACTCTTGTCTGTAGCGGGTTTCATTTTT
>JBDTJV010000198.1:0-3152 GCA_039935675.1 Ginsengibacter sp.
GGTAGTCATGCCGGTGGTTTTCTGCCCTATTTTGCAATGGGTACAAACAAAGCTGCTGTGGAAGCTATGTGCCGTTATTTTGCTGTAGCCCTTGCGCCAAGGGGTATCACGGTGAATGCTATTTGTGCGGGGATAACAGATGATAGCATCGTTAACGCCTTGCCAAAGGAAGCGCAGGATGCTATGTTATCATGGCTGAAAGAAGGATGGAATCCCATGAAGCGGGCGGGCACGCCTGCGGACATTGGTGGCGCCGTAGCCAGCTTATGTGCCGATGATGCCGGCTGGATTACCGGCCAGACGATTATCGCAGATGGCGGTGCATCATTAATGAACCCCGAAGTGCCACTTTTCTTTCAATTGCCATGAAAGGAATGTTGTGCAAACCAATTAAAAAATTAAAATAAAGAAGATATAAAATGATAAAAGTTAGTGTGTTCTATTCAAATGAGGAAGGTAAAACTTTTGATATAAATTATTACTGCAACAAACATATGCCAATAGTCAGGCAATTCCTCAGTGGCTCGTGTATAAATGCGGCAGTTGAGCAGGGTATTGCTGGTGGTACGCCGGGTTCTAAAGCGACCTATATTGCAATGGGGCATTTCTACTTCGATGCTGTAGATGACTTTATTTCTTCCTTTACCCCACATGCAAATACAATTATGGGTGACATCCCAAATTTTACGAACATAACTCCAGTTATTCAGATTAGTGAGGTGAAATTTTGAAAAGCAAATCTTACAAACATTGCTTCAATAACAAGCAGCAAAAAATAATTTTTAAAAAATAAACAACAATTAAAAAAATTTTATGGAAAAGAACAACAAAGAATTTATCATTAATTATTTTAACGCTTTTTGCGGTGCTCCAAAGACAAGGGAGTTAATGGACCAATATATGACCGACCAGGCATTGATTGGCCATATAGAATTTTTTGAGATTGCCTTTCCCCGGTATGAAATATATATTGATGAAATGACGGCTGAAGGAAACAGGGTGATTGTAAAATCCCATTTCAAAGGAACACATTCAGGTGATATGGGCGGAATTCCTGCTACATACAAAGAAGTGAATTTTCCATTTGTTATTGGTTACGAAATTGAAAACAACTTGATCATCAGCCATTGGATGCTGGCCGATCAAATGGCGCTGATGGAACAATTGGGTGTAATACCCGCTGCACAAGCTGCTCACTAATCTCAAACGGGTATTAATTTTATTGACACCGACTGCCAGGCCAGTGAGGATAGTCATTTGCCTTTTATAAAATCCAGTATTTTGTTGCTTAATAACTTTTTATATCCCACTAGAGGGAATAAGAAATGATTGGATTAAAGGAGTAAATAAAACTTAAAAATATGAAGCAATTAATTTTGTGCTGCATGATGTGCGCTTGTATAGCACCCGCACAAGCCCAGCTTTTAAAAAAATTAAAAGACAAAGTAAATAAAACAGTGGACAATGTTTCTGGGACAGGCGGCAAATCAAGCAATGAGAGTGCAAATGCAAATACTGGCGGTAAAGATCCGAGTGGAAATAATAGTTCGGGCGGGAATAATGCGGGTGGAAACAAAAGTTCGGGTGGAAATGATGCAGGTGGAAATAAAAATCCGGGCGATGACCTGAGCAGCAATTCGGGAAATTACTCAATGGCTTATAGCAGCCCTGTAAATTTTAGAATAATGTATGATGAAAGCAGGCTGCGTATCAAAAGAAAAAAACTCGATTACCGCTTGATACTACAACAACAGGTAAATAATAAAATGGAGTTTGTAATTGTCGATAACGGTCAGGTTACTTTGAGGTCAGCCTCACTGAATGACGATCAAATAATGGGTGGCATCCACGAGGCGCTCGATGGTTTAAATGGTGGTTTTAGAACGAAAACAGAAAAATACATAGTTCTTGATTCTACTACCGTTACAATTCAGGCGCAAGAATCAAAAACCATAACCGCCCCAAAACAAGTAGATGGTAATCAATATTTACTAGCCTTTGAAATGATGAAGAAAACGGATGAGTATAAAAAGATGAGTGCCGAAGAAAAAAAGGAATTAGAAGAATCAATGAAGCAAATACCCGAAGGCGCAAAACAATATAACAATAGCGAAATGGCAGACAAAACTTTTACGATACCGGGAGTAAAAGGGGGCAACCAAACATCTGCAACTGGCTCTTACAGCATAATAATAAAAGAGAAAAATTATGGGAGCGCTATGGGTGAGCCTATTTTATATGTTTCGGACGATGAAGCAAATATCTATATGGTAGCTAATGATAAAGGGAAATCCTATTTTATTGCCAACGATAAGAGAATACCTCTTTCCTCAAAAGATGCATCATACATCGGGCATGTGGGCAAATTAATTATAAGCCCGGACGAGCAAAAAGCGGTATTCATAGAATCGAAAACCCTGACAGACAAGGAATTTGAGGACCGTAATAAATCAGTAGAAAGTGGCGGCAAGTTTACAATGCCTTATATAGTGACCAAAAGCGATGGTACTTCTTTTCAATTAGTGAGGACGGATGGCGGCGATAAATATAGGCTAACAAACAGCGGAGCTCTTGTGTATGTTGACAAGGACTTACGCGAGGTTTTCAGTGATGGCAAACCAATTGCAAAATTCACCGGCGAAGCAGATGGCGGTATAATCGCCGATGGACTAATAGTTGGCAACGACCCTTCTAAAATTTGTTATTATATGGACGATGGTAGTCTCACCTATTTGGATGGAACACAAAAAAAGATGGGCATTATATTTCCACAGATAATTTCGAACAATGGTAAAACCTATCTTACCTGGTTTAAGAAAGTTAAGAATGATATCTACATAGGCAAATTTGAATTTTAAATAAAACTTATCCTGCTAAAAAAGTGATTATGAAACGTACGCTGATTCTGCTAGCCACTCTGTTTGTCTCCTTTACCATACCGGTAACCGATAATTATAAACAAGCGTTTGGCAGTGATTATACCTGGGCGGTAAACTGGCTGGAGCAAAATAAAGCCGTTATTCAAAAAAATGCGGATCAGTGTAACATTCCGGCTAAGGAACTAAAGGCCATTATTTTTCCGGAATTGATACGCTACAATACGGCATTTGATGCCATAGAAATTAGTTCCCTGAAATATTTATATGTAAGTG
>JBDTJV010000199.1:0-4208 GCA_039935675.1 Ginsengibacter sp.
CGGGAGACAGGAGGCTGGTTTTGTTGCAAACAAGTTTTAAGTAAAGATTAAAAAAATCATCAGGATTAGTATGCTTATTCTTTTCATCGGAATATTCTTTTTACACTTTATTTGAAAGTTGTTTGCAATAAAACCAGTCTCCTATCTCCCGAAAAATTCATTTCAAGATTGGTTTCATTTACCGGGCAATCAACATTCATTGTTTCAGCAGCCTTAATATTCTCAGTCACTTTTTTAGTATTAACAGTGATTGTAATTGCTAGATCTTCGTCAGAAGGATTCCAAACTAATGTGGAAGAAGTTGATTTTCCCTCAGCAATACGGCACCAAAATGTTCCTTCTCCAATATTCGTTTCCGCATTTTCAGGTTCCGGCACGTTACCAAATCCCCGAAGAATATAAGGCCCGAAAGGCCTGCGACCATAATGCACGTATTGTAAGCCTGGCCTTGTATTCCATCCGCCACCTTCCCCGGCTATTTCATATCCGTCCTTTGTTACGTGAACTTTTAAGTTACTATAATCATCGGTAAGTTTTGCTTTTGAATTCAGTATCAAACCGCTGTTGACACCGGTTAAAATCCCCTTTTCTGTTTTATAATCACCCCAAATAATTGGCGCATTTATCATTGGATATTCCTGATGCGTTTTTTCATTTCCCATGTACCCAATCATATTTGCAAGCATCTTATCTGCAACAGGATCTACTCCTGACCGATTTGCCAGATCAAGGCCACAAACCATCTCACTTCCTTTTCCTTCAAAGATTTCAGCAATAGCAATACTTTCTAATGCTACTCCATAATTTGCCAATACTGAAATATGCTCCAGGTCTTTTTTATTTTCCACAACAAATCCATCTGTAACGGGATAAATAGCAGGAAATCCTTTTTGAGATTCATCCCAGTTTGTATAGTCTGACCATACTCTTAAATCTGCCTTGGTGACGCCCGAGAACACAGGATTATCCTGCCTTTCAGGGTTTACATTATATCCATTTCTTGAAGGACGAGGTGGCGGAGGGTAGACGGCAGTATCCAAATCCATCGTTACATTTTTCAATTTGTAAGGCAACAGTTTATTCAGATTTTCAAAATGGGTTTCATCCTGTCGCAAATAAATAATACGCTCACCATTATTTACAAGTTGCCTTAAAATGTTGCTTTGCTGTACAAGATTATCGTCAGCTGCATTTTCACCAATTACTATTATCGAATTAGCAGGAATATTTGTGAAATCATTTATTCGTTTATAGGTAACAGTCAGTTTATCGAGAGCCTTAATGGTTATTCCCGAAGGATCATAAATCAGAACCTGCTTAACAGGCTTTGCAGATGAAGCAATAAAATTTTTACCTGCAATGAAAAGCCTGTCAAAGTTTTCAGAAATTATATTTTTATCTGAAATAATTTTACCTGTTAATTTATAATCGCCTTCAGCCAACGAAGAAGGAACAGTAATATTTAATTTCTGTTGCCAGGTTGCATAATATTTAATTAAAGGAAGATTTATGGAATCACTATATACTATTTTATCAGAATGGTCTTCTATCTTGTAAATCAATTTTGCATTTTGTAAATCTGAAAAATCATCTGCATCATTTACTACATGTACTATCGGATGAAAAGTAGAACCTGCATACAAATGCGGCTGCCAGTTTTCCCAGCTTAGTAAAACAGGGTTATACGAAAGCCTTGCCTGGTAAGCAACTGGCTTGGGTCCCATATCTACAAAACTTTTTATCGTGTTCCAGTTATAGAATAAAATAGTAAAGGGAAATACGCCACTCAGCTCAGAATTGATATTACGAAGACGCCTGTTTAATTCTGTAGCCTGTTTAAAAGTAAATGACTGGTGTTCGTTTGCTAATTGCTTTTGTAAATCCCAACCGGCATGCCCTGTCCAGTTTAATTGAGATCCGGGATTCTTATGATGTGGCGTTAGATTATATATTCCATCTGGGCCTGTATAATTTCCTACACATTCGGTAAAGGTTACAGGTTGTTCTTTTTCTTTTTTAAATGGAATAATATCCGCATTATAACGGGCATGCAAAAACGTAAAAGGCGAACTATAATACCATCCCCAATATCGATGTAAATCACAAATGTCGCCTGATTGCCCATAGCCATACCCGGCATTGCCAATATAAACCCTTGTGTTATCCCATTTCAATAATTGATCGTGCGCATAACTCAAAAACTTTCTCCACGGCTCTGCTTTGCTTCCGGAATAATCCACTTCATTAGTCATCGCATAAATCATCAACGAAGGATGATTTGCTATCGGCGCAAACTTTTCATTTTCATACCAGCTAACCGCTTTATCGTAATCTTTGGGTGGCTTTTCTCCATCAACAGTTCCACTGTAATTACCGCCAAAAACCATCATACCCAATTCATCACACACATTGTACCACGTGGTGTCATCCGGAATACGGATAATGTTCACATGAATGCTTTTCATAAAGCTCACATAATCGTGCGCAAACTTTCTGCTGGTTTCTATATCATGCGGAATGCCGCGCCCTGGCGGATTTATAGCGATTCCTCTTAAAAAAATCGGGTGGCCATTCAGGTATAAATTATCATTTTTTGATACGAATGAACGAAAGCCGGTTCGCTCTGTTTGCTGCATGCTGCCTGTCTTATCAGAAGCCTTAAATATTATTTGATAAAGGTTTGGATGAACTGGCGACCACAGATTAATCTTCAAATCTTTTACAAAAAAAATTATTTTATTTTCTTCTTTTGAAACCGAGTAAGCGCTAACCTCGTCATCAAAAACAATTTTTCCCGTTGCATTGTCTTCAATTTTTATGGTAAACTTCGTATCCTCAGCAGGCAGAGATGTAAATGTCGCCTCTAGTTTCAAAGAATTCTGAGTAGTAAAACTGATGATCCTTTTTAGATTGCTTACTTCCTGTGAAAAAGCAGTTGCGAAAAGGAGTGTAAGCGTGACGATATGCAAAAAACGTTTTATCATTTTTTTAATTTCTTTTGTAATTTTCTCATTTCCTTCGCCATTCGCTGCCCCATTTTCTCTTGCGATTCAGAAGTGAAGTGTGTTTTATCTCCCCTGTCGGTAAGACCTTTTGAAGAAGCTATTGCCGTATAGGGAACCTGCCCTGGCAATTCTTTTAATACTTTATTTATGTTCTGAAATTCTTCGCGGTATCTTCCTAGCTGACCGGCTACAAATGGCAAATCAGGATTGCCAGATACGCTTCTAAGTTCTTTAATTAATGTTTCCAACTTAGGTAAATAAACCGCAGCTTTTTCGGGTTTGCTATCTTCTTCTCCCTGGAGCCAAATCACACCTTTCAATACACCGGATTTCAAAGCCGCGTGCAAATGTTCAAGCATATCATCATAAGGATGCGTTTTAGTATGCTCATCATAACCACCGGGCTTCCAAGTATCAATGGAAGTGCCGCCCACAGCACAAGGAATCAATCCAATCTTATGCTTTGGATTTGCTTTTTCCATGGCGATACCAAACGATAATCCGGGTCCTACGCCAACTATTTTTGGTTTATCAAAATGCAACGGATTTTTAGCAGGAACCCATTGATTTTCTTTAGTCAGCATAAATACATTTGGGTTTCCTTCGGTAATAAATTTACCTGTAATATATCCTCTTCCAGACATGTTTGACTGTCCGATCAATAAATAAAGATCGAAGGAGGAATCCATTACATCTGTTTTTGGAGATTCGTTATTAGTTTGGGACATGGCGCAAAAAGAAATTAGAGTGAACAGGCAAAAAAAAGTTGTGCTTCTAATTTTGCATGTCAGGTTTTTATTTTTTTTTGATGAAGACCTTCCAGGTCTTAAAAATCCGGAAGGTCTGTTGTAACTAGTATTTCTTTTCATATTCACTATTTTTTATTAAAATGTAATTCAACTAAAAATTTTCAACTTTATAAAATTTTCTATCCAGTAAACAAACATTTAATTCTGATTCTTATTTTTAAAAGACAACTTCATTCATTTCTTCATTTCTTTTAAATGCAAATCAGCGTATTTTATAAACTGTTCCCAATCATATAAATTGATGCCATGATTTCCGGTGCGCAAATGATAACCTATTGTACCAAAAGACGGCTTATCAACCGGTGGCCATTTATCAATAAGCAAGCCATCTGTATTCAATAATTTATAAACCGGGCTGGCATATTTTGCTGAAAGAAATTCTCCATATGAATCA
>JBDTJV010000200.1:0-6144 GCA_039935675.1 Ginsengibacter sp.
TTAGCCAATTTCGATGATAAAATTGAACAGGAAATACGAATAGAACCGAAAGACTGGATGCCGGATAATTATCGCAAAACGCTGATCAGGCAAATAAGTCAACATGCTCATAGTGAAATCGTGGGTATGCTTCCGGAAGCCAACTGGATCACCCGTGCTCCCTCATTAAGAAGAAAAGCCACCTTGCTGGCCAAGGTACAGGATGAGGCGGGGCATGGCTTATATCTATATTGCGCCGCCGAAACTTTAAATATTTCCCGGGATGAAATGATTGATCAGCTTCTAACAGGTAAAGCAAAATATTCATCTATTTTTAATTATCCAACCCTTTCCTGGGCAGATATGGGCACTATAGGATGGCTGGTAGATGGCGCAGCCATTATGAACCAGGTGCCCTTGTGTCGTGCTTCGTATGGTCCTTATGCAAGGGGAATGGTCCGCATTTGCAAAGAAGAAAGTTTTCATCAAAGACAAGGATATGAAATCTTACTTACTCTTTGCAAAGGAAGCAAAGAACAAAAAGCGATGGCTCAGGATTCCTTAAATCGCTGGTGGTGGCCGAGTTTGATGATGTTTGGGCCCAATGATGATGCCTCCCCACATACTGCCCAAAGCATGAAATGGAAAATAAAAAGATTTTCAAATGATGAGCTAAGACAAAAGTTTGTAGATGTTTGTAAAGAGCAGGCAGATATTCTAGGACTTACCATTCCTGATCCGGATTTAAAATGGAATGAAGAAAGAGGTCATCATGATTTTGGCGAGATAAACTGGGACGAATTTTGGAATGTGGTAAAAGGAAACGGGCCTTGCAACAAGGAACGGTTAGATGCAAAGATAAAAGCTCATGAGGATGGTAAATGGGTGAGGGAAGCTGCTTTAGCTTATGCACAAAAGAGGAAGAAAGCACTATTAGGAAGAGAATTCTTAGAAGTGGACTAATTAATATAAAATTCGAATTCAAAAAAAAGATTTCACTATTTATAAACGTTGCAGTATTTAATGTCACAAATCGTGACCTTAAAAAAAGAAAAGATAAATGAATCAATCAGAACCACTTTGGGAAGTTTTTATTCGTAGCAAACAAGGACTCGATCACAAACATGTTGGCAGTCTTCACGCCGCCGATGCAAAAATGGCCATTGAGAATGCACGTGATGTTTATACACGCAGAATGGAAGGAGTGAGTATTTGGGTGGTGGAATCAAAAAACATTTTTGCGACCAACCCCGATGAAGCTGAAAGCCTTTTTGATCCTGCAAATGACAAAATTTATCGTCATCCGACCTTTTATAATTTGCCCGACGAATTAAAGTATATGTAAGGGTTATCGCTAAATAAAAAGCTTTGAATGGATAGTAAACCAACAAATAATACGAAAAACGATTTAGCAGATTTCACACTTTTTCTAGCTGATAGTTCTTTAATAATGGGACATCGCCTGAGCGAGTGGACAGGCCACGGGCCCATGCTGGAGCAGGATATTGCAATCAGCAATATTGCTTTGGACCTTATTGGGCAGGCCAGAAATTTTTATCAATATGCCGCAGCAATTAAAAGTGAAATCCCGGGTAAAGAAAAAAATATTACCGAAGATGATTTAGCCTATTTGCGGGATGCTAAAGAATTTAAAAATTTATTGATCACTGAACTTCCCAATGGCGACTGGGCAAAAACAGTTGGCAAAATATTTCTTTTCAGTTCGTGGCAATTTTATTTTTACCAGCAATTAATTGACGCAACAGATAATCAACTTTCGGCCATCGCTGAAAAGTCTTTAAAAGAAGTCACCTATCATGTAAAATGGAGTAGTGAATGGATCATTCGTTTAGGTGACGGAACTGATGAAAGTAAAAGACGGATGGAAAATGCCATCGAAGATCTGTGGCCTTACACCGACGAAATGTTCATGCCTGTTGATTTTGAAGCTAATGAATTAAAACGTTTATACATCGACGTTAGTAAAGTAAAAGACGATTGGATGAATAAAACAAATAAGGTTTTCAATGAAGCAACACTTGCAATTCCTTCGGAAAAAATATGGATGCAAATAGGGGGTAAAAGAGGCATTCATACTGAACATTTGGGATATATTCTTGCAGAAATGCAATTTTTACAAAGAGCGTATCCGGGTTTAGAATGGTGAAATACTTAAAGCTTAAAAAGTATCGCAATGAATGAAACAGCGTCGAATATTATTAACAAATCAGCAAATAAAACCGAGGAAAACATTTGGGAAATTTTGCATTCTGTAAATGATCCCGAAATACCTGTTTTATCTATTCTTGATTTGGGAATTGTGCGAAATATAAATTTTGAAAATGCTGTGGCAGAGATAATTATAACACCAACTTACAGCGGCTGCCCGGCCATGGATTTTATTGGAATGAATATCAGGAAAACACTAAAAGAAAATGGTTTCGAAAAAATCAAAATCTCGCACCAGCTTTCCCCAGCCTGGACTACAGACTGGATGACAGAAGAAGGAAAACAAAAATTAAAATCCTATGGAATAGCGCCGCCCAATTTAAAAACCTTTGATGAAAGCTATTTGCGAGAACTTCCGGTACAATGCCCTCATTGTAATTCAATGAATACGACGCTCATTAGTGAATTCGGATCTACAGCCTGCAAAGCTATTTACCAATGTAAAGACTGTGCAGAACCCTTTGATCATTTTAAATGCCATTAATAAATAATTCTGAAACCCAAATCATTTCTCTTAACATGACTTCCATCCTTTTTGAAATAAAAAACTCGATTGCTTTTATCACATTAAACCGCCCAGAAAAGTACAATGCTTTTACCCGTGAAATGGCTTTATTATTACAGCAAAAATTAGATGAATGCGAAATGAATATTTCTGTTCGCTGTGTAATGATAACTGGAGCTGGTAAGGCCTTTAGCGCGGGGCAAGATCTTTCAGAGGTAACAGATCCAAATGGTCCGGGAATGGAGAAAATACTGACTGAATCTTATAATCCAATAGTCACAAAAATCAGGAGTTTAAACAAGCCGGTGCTCGCCGCAGTAAACGGCGTTGCGGCAGGAGCCGGAGCCAACATTGCATTGTGTTGTGATATCGTTATCGCTTCCGAAAACGCTTCTTTTATCCAGGCATTTAGTAAGATCGGGCTGATTCCTGATAGTGGTGGCACTTATTTTTTGCCACGTTTAATTGGCTTTCAAAAAGCATCAGCAATCATGATGCTTGGTGATAAAATTTCTGCTACAGAAGCTGAAAAATCAGGAATGGTTTACAAGACTTTTTCAACGGAAACTTTTTTTACAGAAGCTGAAAAAATGGCAATTACTCTTTCGCAATTACCAACTAAAGCCCTTGCATTTACCAAATATGCATTGAATAAATCTTTTGAACAAAATTTTGAACAGCAATTGCAAACAGAAGATTTTTTGCAACAGAAAGCCTCTTCTACCAACGATTTCAAAGAAGGCGTCGCAGCGTTTTCAGAAAAAAGAAAACCAGATTTTAAAGGTGATTAAGATAGTACTGTGAAAATATAAAACCAGGATATTTATTCATTTACTGTACAAATAGAAAAGTTTTTCTAAAGAAAGTCTCTATATCCGCTTACTCCTCAGAACCCATTTCTACCAATTTATTAACAGTGTTCCAGTTTCTTGTCGTTGCGGTTACTTTTAATTTCTTCTCAAAAAACGAATAGACAATTTGGTCTCGCCATAACTTACAGGAATATGAAGATAAATTTCCTTTCCTTTTATTGTAAATTCATCTGGAGAAAAATCTGCACTTTTTAAGTCTTGCAATTTTTCCTTTGAAGGAATTTCTGATAAAAATGTAACATGTAATTTTTTGAGATCTATATTTTTTTTACTCAAATAAGGATTGGAATCAATTACTTTGTTTATTTCACGGAGACTTCTAATTATCACGGGAACATTAAATCCATACCTTTTTTGAATCGAGTCCTCGATTTTTTTGGCAGTATCCGCATCTGATATTTTCTTTTCACTTTTAAAAACCACATTGCCACTTTGAATATAAGTTTTTACATCTTCAAATTGGAGGTTTTCATAAAGAATTTTAAGATCAGCCATCAAAATTTTCTTTTGACCACTTACATTAATGCCTCTTAGAATTGAAATATATGTTTCCATTAAATTTTTGAATCCATAAAAAATTCTACAAAAGAATATTAATCAAATAAAATATAATGCTGAAGAAGAAATGGTTTTTTAATGAATTTTATAATTTCCCATTCGCAGTAAACCAACAAAAAGCTGCAATTCTTATTTCGGAGTTGTAATTAGTTTTCCGGAATATTTAGAATTTCGCAAGTTCCATCAACAATTTTCACATGGTAATCTTCCGCATCGATATTAGATTCTTTTTTGTAAGCAGCAATTACTTCAGACAAAAATTTATCAACACCTTCCTCTTTTACAATATTGATCGTACAGCCTCCAAAGCCACCACCCATGAGCCTTGAGCCGATTACGTCCGGATTTTTTTTCGCTGCATCTACCAGGTAATCCAATTCTTCACAACTTACCTCATACAAATTTTTCAATCCTTCATGAGTTTGAAACATTAGTTCACCAAAACCTTTTATATCATTCTCTTTTAAAAATTGTCCTGCTTTTTGGGTGCGTAAAATTTCTTCAACTACAAATAAGCACCGCCTGTAAACTTCATCGCCCATTTGCTCTTTAAAAGGAAGAAGTTCATCTGCGCTTTTAATATCTCTGAATGACTCAATATGCAACGCTTTTTTCAACATCTCCATTCCTTTTTCACATTCTATTCTTCGCTGGTTATATTGAGAAGCCGCGAGGGAATGGTGCACTTTCGTATTGATCAACACAATTTCGTAACCTTCTATATTTAATGGAATGTATTCATTAGTAATGTTCTTGCAATCCAGTAAGATCACGGTGTTTTCCTTTCCCATCATATTGGCATATTGATCCATAATGCCACACTTTACATTTGGAAAATTATGTTCAGCGCGCTGGCCAAGCAAAGCCAATTCTTTACGATTCATTTCAAAATGGCAAAGTGTATTCAGCCCAAATGAAATGCCACCTTCCAATGCTGCCGAGGATGACATACCGCCTCCGATAGGAATATTTCCTCCAAAAACACAATCAAAACCCTGCACTGGCAGGTTTAGTTTTTTAAATTCATCAACGATTCCCAATACATAATTTTTCCAGCTATCCTTTTTTTTCACTTCAGAAAGCGACAAGGAAATACTTTCATCGAAATCCATTGAATGAAAATTAATTTTATCTGAATTATTTAAGGCAATAGCGAAAAAAATTCCTTTGTTAATGGCTGCAGGCATTACAAATCCATCGTTGTAATCTATGTGCTCTCCGATCAGGTTGATTCTTCCGGGAGAGTAAAAAAGGCGAGGTTCCCGGTTAAATTTTTCCCGGAATATTTTTTTTACATCAGCAGCAGACTCATTCATAAATTTTATTTAAAAGCAAAATTTTATAGGAGGTTGTAAAAACAGTAGATTGTCCCCGCTCCAGGGTAATAAATCCCATGCCGTTATTAAAAGCATTAGGAGCGCCACTTACGTTTTCTATGGCAATACTTTTACGATGTGGGGGTGTATAAATTTGCAGATAAGGATAGGATTCGTCGGGGAATAACTGCACTTCTATATTTTTTTCAGGGCTTCTCAAAACGCAGAGTGGCTGACACTCCTGTTCGTCAAGTGTAAAACAATTATCCAAAAAAGTGTCCCCGATCTTTTCTATTGTAGAAAACTTATCGTAGTCAACAAGCTTTTTTGTAGGAATCAGCTCTTCACTGAATTCTACCAATTTCAAATATTGAAATTCCAATTGTAAATCATTGATGGATTCCCCGATTTTAAAATAAGGATGCCAACCATCTTGCATGGGAATCAATCCCTGGTCTTTATTAATACATTCTGTCGTTACAGTAAGTTTATTTTCGGATTCGAGTTTCCAGGTAATCATACAATCATAAGAAAAAGGATAACCCGGATCTTCTGTACGATATTCATACTTCATAGTTACAGAAGCATTGATTTCATTGGCTGTTTCAGAAGTTACTGAAAATGGCTTATCATACAATAATCCATGGAGAGCGTGCTTTGCGGGTAGGGATTTTTGAATGAAATA
>JBDTJV010000201.1:0-15879 GCA_039935675.1 Ginsengibacter sp.
AATTGGAAATGAAAAACAATCTGATAATTTACTAAATACTCTTTTGAAACAACATCAATATTTGGAAAGAGCGCAGAATTAATGAGTTGATGTGGATCTGTTTTGTTCATTTTTTTCTTTGCTACAAGTGCACGGGCAAACTCAATCACAGACGTATTTTACAGCAAACAAACAAATACTTTAATTTTTCATTTTCCCCTTCATAATAGATTTATACCAGTAGTTTAACGGTAATAAAAAAACCGGAGCCAAATTGGTCCGGTTTTTTTATAGAAATTGTATTTATTAGAAACTATAACGTAGTCCTAATTGCATGCTCCATCGGGAAAGATAATCAGAATATGACCACGGTTTGTTGGTATACTTATCCGATCCAAACGAAGGATTGAAAGTATAAAGAGGACTAACAGTATTACCATTCTGTACAAATCCAGCTACATTAAGAGGTTGCAATTCCTGGCTGCTCGCATAATACGCTTTGCCCCAGTCATTGCTAATCAAATGCCCGATGTTCAAAATATCTACAGATAAAGTGATTTTATGTGAACCGGAAATACTGTAATCTTGAGCGAATTTGAAATCTACATGGTTTTCCCATGGCAGACGTGAACCATTTCTTGCAAGGTTTTTGCCCTGGTGAGATTTTAGATAAGAATCGGAATTCACGTAAGTTTGAAATGCAGCAAACTCCTGATCCGGAGTAAGTCCACCAGATGCTTTAAAGCTAGCTGAGCTTGTTGGGACAAACATAATGTCTGCGCCACCTGCAGTTGAATATTTTGCAACAGTTGAACCATCATCTCCATTAAGATCCCCGTAAAATACATAAGTAAGTGTCTGTCCTGACTGACCAGTATAAAACAGACCAAAATTAGACGCGAATTTTCCATAAGTTAATTTCTTAGCCAACATCAAAGTTACGCGTGAGCCCTGGTCATTGTTATTCCTGGTTAGATCAAGATTGTTCAGGCCATTGATGTTATAAGCATAACGGTAATTTGAAAGAGCTGTTGAAGAAGTACCATCATTTAAACCGTAAGAGTGTCCTAAAGAATAAGCGACACTACCGGTCCATCCTTTCCTGAATGGTTTTTCCAACCTTACATAAGCGTTGTATGAATATCCCTGGCTGGTATTTGTCAAAAGGAGTACGTTTGTGTAGTTAGGGTTATTCCTCACCGAATTATAGAAAGGTCGGGTAACACCATCACCGAGGTCAAGGGTTAAACTTAAAGGAGCGAGGTTAATATCCTGGTATGCGATATCCTTAATGGTTTTTGTATAAACGCCTTCAATAGTAGCTATAATTCCCCACGGCAATTTCT
Organism: Ginsengibacter sp.; assembly: GCA_039935675.1. Classification (GTDB taxonomy): domain Bacteria; phylum Bacteroidota; class Bacteroidia; order Chitinophagales; family Chitinophagaceae; genus Ginsengibacter. The sequence goes on from JBDTJV010000201.1 coordinate 1,326, forward strand.
GGTCTAATGCGAGGTTGGCGCGCAAGGTACGTGGAGCTTCAAAATTACGATCAGTCACATCTACTTCAGACGGCGGAGGAGATGCTACGGTTCCCTGGTAAGGATTACCTGGGCTAAAAGTAATATTGTTAGTAGCAATGTCAGCAGCTTTGGCAGTATATTTAATAGTGGCAACACCAGTATTAGAATATTGGTTAGATACCCAAACCATTGGTACACGTCCTGTAAACAAGCCCACACCACCGCGGATCTGTGTTTTAGCATTGTTGTAAACGTCCCAGTTAAAACCAACCCTTGGAGAAAGTAAAATTTTTGATTTAGGTGGTGTACTATTATTTACACCATTTGCCATTGCTATGTTTGAGCTGTTAAATGCATCATTTGAAGCTGGATCATTGAAAAATACCGGAATGTCTGCACGTATTCCGTAAGTTAATTTGAAATTTTCTTTTACATTAAATGCATCCTGGGTATACAAACTGAATTGGCCCATTTTAATGCTTGCAGCACCTAACGGATTTTTAGGATCACGGGAATAAGTGGTTTGATACTGCGTCATGGCGGTATCATTATAAAAACCATCTAAATTCTTATAAGTATAATCTCCGTTTACCCCTTGCAGAAATACGTTTTTAGTGGTATATATTAAATTATCAGTCCCAATTGTAATGGTATGATTACCGGCATATATATTATAGTTATCAGTAAGAGTTGTAATATTCTGATTCAGGCTATTTGCCTGGGAACTATAATCATTTCCTAATTTATAGGTAGCTCCGTTATCGGAAATTGTTACACTTGGAAAGGGTGCGCCTACATCTCTTTTATCACGAATACTAGTGTAAGTAAAACGCAACATATTTGAGCTGGCACTTGATATATTGGAAGTTAATTCTGCCACAATTCCATCGGTTACGGTAGAAAAGGTATATCCGTTATTACCAAATTGCATGGCAGATTTAGAATCTGAGATGATATAATTGTTTCCATTAACATAATTGTTCCGCACCATCAGTTTGGTTCTATTATTAATATTCCAATCTAAACGCGCAAATACAGAATTGGATTTCCTGGTTGTATTGATTCCATTAACGGCACCAGGATCGTAGTTATACTTTTGTTTTACAAAATCGGCAAGTTGTTGTGCAACAGCGGGATCAATTTGAGAAATACCATCTGGCCCGCCTGGTTGATTGGCAATAGGCTGGGACCGGCTAAGTCCTTCGTAGTTCACAAAATAAAATAATTTATTCTTGACGATAGCACCGCCCAATCTTGCTCCATATTGATAATTAGAGAATTTAGGATATTTGGAATCCGTGGTAATACTTTTACCTACCATACTCTGGTCCTGGTAATATCCGTAAGCCGAACCATGTAGTTCATTGGTACCGCTACGTGTCACGGCATTCATTCCACCACCGGTAAATCCACCCTGTGACACATCATAAGGAGATAAAATCACTTGTAATTGTGAAATAGCATCGAATGGAATAGGATTGATTCCAGCCTGGCCCCCATTAGTTCCATTACTTGATAATCCAAATACGTCAGTCGAATTGGCTCCATCAATAGAAAATTGATTATAACGGGTGCTCTGACCTCCAAAACTAATTCCCAAAGGTGATCCATCAGTACTACTTGAACGTACTTGCGCAATTGGACTCAACCTGGCAAAGTCATTGATATTGCGTGTAATTGTAGGTAAAAAATCCATTTCAGTTCTACTCACTGAAAGAGAAGGACCGGTGAGATTTTTACTGATTAACGCATTTTTTCTGGTAGTCACTGTTACATCCACCAGGGTTTGAGAAGTGCCAATCAGTGTAGGTGTCAACTTGGTCGCCTCTCCCAATTGTAAATTAATTCCAGTATATTCCAGTGGCTTGTACCCCACAAAAGTTACCGAGACTGTGTAAGGTCCTCCGACGCGCATATTAGGAATGGTAAAATTCCCACCCGAACGTGAAATGGTAGAATAACTTGTTCCTGATGGAGTGTGTACTGCTTTGATTGTTGCACCATCAAGTGCTTCTCCGGTAGCTGATGTCACCACCCCAGTTATGCTACTGCTTGTTACCTGTGCGTTCGTAATGAACGGAAGGAGAAAAGCAGCAAATAAAAAGGGTAAAATTTTGTTTAACTTCATAATGGTTTGTTTTTTTGCCGCAAAGAAAGTAAATATTACTCTAACTACGGTTAAGTTTTTATTAACAAACTGAAGGCAGTCTTATGACACTTTTCGCTGCATGCCGTTATTAACAAGTTATGAAGAATACCTTTTTAAATGTCCAAAATGAAGGATCGACATTGATAGATTTTTAGGCATTATAAAATAAGAACTTGCCTTAAAGGCTCGTTTACTGCCAGTTAGCATTAAAAACAAAGGGAAATGTACTTATTACATCTCCCTCTTTACTTACCGTGTATTTTTTTATAATTTAAATCCGATAGATGCTACGATGGCACCGGAATTATTTTTTAAATAAGCAGGATTATTTGGTTTGTCTTGCAGGAGATATGGATAATTCACATCCTTTACCATTGAATATACATAAGCGAGGTCGAGAAAGATTCCGCGACTCCGGTAGCCTATCCCAGTAGATACTTTAACCACATCAGAACTTTCTGTTTTATAAGGATTGCCATAATAGGCGCCTCCTAATCTTACCATAAAAGTATTCAACTTCAACTCACCACCTAAACGGGCGTTGATGGCACTACCATAAATATTACCTATAGTGCTGTTCAGGCTATGATAATAATCATTGGCATCTGCATCATTGTTTGTGTCGTGAAAAGATGCATCTTTATAATTTACATATTCAACATCAGCAGTTATAAATCCTTTTTGAGTGGTCACATTTTCTATATTTTCTCCAAATAAATAGGAACCGCTCAATATTAATCTCCATGGAGAAGTCAGCATATACTTTGATTCCAGTGGCTGTCCATTGGTAAGATCTGTAGAACTTTGTTGCTTTATTCCTGCACCTCCATAGCCTTCGAGATCAGTAGTTATGGATGTCGTATAATCGTCTGTTACCTGGTAAGCTGTCGGAGTAAATACCGCAAGACCAATCCTTGCCTTTTCAACCGGTTTATAAATTACCCCAAATTTCCCATTGATTCCAATTCCTTTGGTATCAAGGTTTTCGGTTACCTGGAAGTAATTAAAATTATTGTTTGGGTTATTAGTAGCATCACTTTCTTTATAGGTACCAACCCTGCTATAGTGGAGGAAAGGAAAAGAAACCGTTCCGCCAAAATACCATTTATCATTGATATTAAAACCTACACCCAGGGAAAGATCTGTAATTCCGCCGGTGGTATTTATCGTATTCTCCTGTATTAGACCTGTAGCAGGATTCGCAAGGGTCCTATAGCCTTGTAAAGTACCATTAGGTCCCTGCAGCGTGTCTATAAGATATGTATTAAAAGCAAGGCTGCTTCCATAAGGATACTTACTTGCAGCATCATTTGGATCCGTTACATTGTTATTGACAAGCTCCTCAAGGTATTGTTCTGAATAAGAAGAGTTTTTATTGGTTCCTTTATAAAAAATATGGTTATTAAAATCAGCGACCCTATTTACCCCAAAAGCAAAAGCCACACTCTTCAAACCTTTTTGATTCCTGGTTGGGCCAGCGAGAACAAATCCGGTAGCACCCAGGTTAAAACTGTTATCAGTCGCATTTTCAGGAGAATTCAGGTAGTTGGAATTTGATTTTTTTAAAGAAAAAGAGGGAGTCATCACAAAATCGCCCGTTTTATAAAATCCCAATCCTGCCGGGTTTATAAATAGTGAGGAGAATTCTCCTCCAAGGGATGCGCCCGCTCCTCCGATTGCCTGGTTACGTGCCGTTCCACCGGGATTTGATAAATAAGAATATCGCAGGGCATCTCCAGGCTCCTGTGCATAAGTATAACTTACGGCCATTATAAAAAAGAGGCCTAAAAATATTGTCTTCATAATACGGGTCATTAAGTCGCCCTTTCTTTCGAGAGCTTATATTAAAATCTTATTCTTAAAAAGGGATGAAAAATCATCCCTTGAAATTATTTTATTTGAGTCCTATCTTCTGAAAGTTCTTACAGGAGCGCTGCTGCTGTTGCTGCTTGGTGAAGAAGAAGATGGAGAACTTACCGATGGAGAACTAAATGATCTTTGCGGAGTTTGATTATTGGAATTATTTTGATTAGAATTGTTATTATTATAAGTCCTGTCGTTATTGTTATTATTTGGTCTCACATAGGTGTTGTTTTCCTGTGGACTAAATACCCTTCTCAGTACTCTTCCTACGCCGCTTCCTCTCGAAGGATCAACAGTACCGGTTTGTGTATTCCGGATGGGCTGATCATTCCTGTTCGTGCCGATTCTTTCATTGTTATATACGTTCAAATTATATCTCCGGGGTCCCACATTTGTATTGGCAGCTTTTGTAGAAAACACTATTGGAGAATAATAACCTCCATAAGAATAAGGAGAAAGGCCCAAGCCACCATAAGGAGAATATCCAAAACTATAAGGAGAATACCCGAAACTATACGGAGAATATCCAAAACCGTAAGGAGAAGAAAATCCAAGGTCATTATAATATGGATCATACATACCTTTCAATCCATAAGAATTGTACCCATAACCACCATAAGAATAAGGATTCATTAAACTACTATAGGGATTCATGAAGCTGTTGTATCCATACATCGAAAAGGGGCTATATCCATAACCCATTCCCAATCCCAAAGAAATAGGACTGGTATAGTATGAATTATTATTCCCGCTTGAATTTGATTCGTCCGAATTCCTATAAGAATAGGAGTTTTGGTCCTTATTATTTAAGGTGCTCAGGTATGAATTATCCTGTGTCCCACCGACAGATACAGGAGCTGGAGAATAATATACATCATCCGGCGTTTGACCGGAACGGTACGCAGTACTGCAACTGCTTAAAGAAGCTACAGTGGCGATTATGAGTAAATAATTTATTTTCATAGCTTTAAGTTTTTGAAAGTTTAATACCGAAACTTGTTTTTTGCAGCTTATTTTTGCCGCGATCTTTGATGTAAATTTAAGAATTTTCCTTTACAATTTACAGAATGTTTTTGATGAACGGTGTTAAATTAATTTCAAATTCATGACAATTGAATTCAAGGGGAATATTATGACAAATAATGAAAACTTTTTGAAAAAACAGTGCAAATAAAGTTTAGATGAGCAAAGAAATAACATCCCGGGAGACAGACTATTCCCAATGGTATAATGATCTGATCATAAAAGCAGGGCTTGCAGATTACAGTGCGGTTCGTGGTTGCATGGTTATTAAACCATATGGTTTTGCCCTTTGGGAAAATATGCAAAGTCAGCTTGATAAACGGTTTAAAGAAACCGGCCACCAAAATGCTTATTTCCCACTTTTTATTCCAAAATCTTTTTTGAGCAAAGAAGCTGCTCACGTGGAAGGGTTTGCCAAGGAATGTGCAGTAGTTACTCATTATCGGCTTAAAAATGCCGAAGATGGGAGCGGCATTATCGTGGATCCCGATGCTAAACTGGAAGAAGAACTTATTGTTCGCCCCACTTCAGAAACAATAATCTGGAATACATATAAAACCTGGATACAATCTTACCGTGATCTTCCTTTGCTTATCAATCAATGGGCAAATGTGGTACGATGGGAAATGCGTACGCGGCTTTTTTTGCGCACAACCGAATTCCTTTGGCAGGAAGGTCATACGGCTCATGCTACTGCTGTTGAGGCAGTAAATGAAACAATGCAAATGCTGAATGTGTATGCTGAATTTGCGGAAGAATGGATGGCGTTGCCGGTAATAAAAGGTGTGAAAAGTGTCAATGAACGTTTTGCGGGCGCAGTCGATACTTTTTCTATAGAAGCAATGATGCAGGATGGCAAGGCATTACAAGCCGGCACTTCTCATTTCCTTGGACAAAATTTTGCCAAAGCTTTTGATGTTAAATTTAGCGACAGAGAAAATAAGCTGGATTACGTTTGGGCTACAAGCTGGGGCGTCAGCACCAGGCTGATAGGAGCTTTGGTAATGGCTCACAGCGATGATGATGGCCTGGTGCTTCCACCAAAACTTGCTCCCATCCAGGTAGTTATTGTTCCAATATTTAAAGGAGAAGATCAGAAAAGGCAAATCGATGAAAAGATATTACCGATCATAGAAGATTTTAAAGCAATTGGTGTTTCTGTAAAATATGATGACGATGATAGCCGCAGGCCGGGCTGGAAGTTTGCAGAATATGAAATGAAAGGTGTACCCGTAAGAATAGCGATAGGGTTAAGGGATTTGGAGAAAAATGTGGCTGAAGTAGCGAGGAGAGATACTAAGGCGAAAGAATTAATTTCTTTGGACGGGATTGCAAATACGGTTTTGATTTTACTGCAGGATATTCAACGAAACATTTATCAAAAAGCGAAAGACTATCGGGACTCCCATACCACAAAAGCGGATACCTGGGAAGAATTTATCAACCTCCTGGATAATAAAGGCGGATTTATTTCGGCCCATTGGGATGGCACCGCTGAAACGGAAGAAAAAATAAAGGAGCTAAGCAAAGCAACGATTCGTTGTATTCCACTCGATAATCTAAAAGAAGAAGGAAAGGATATTTTAACCGGAAAGCCAAGCTTAGAAAGGGTTTTATTTGCCAGAGCCTATTAATTGTTCTTTTACATTATTTATCAGCAACGTGAAATTTCTGTTGATCCTGAGTTTTGCCTTTTTGCCGGGGATTGAATGGTTGATTTTTTTGAGAAATCATTCAATTTTCGATAGAATACAAATTCAACTTTATTGTTCGTTTACTATATAATAAAATTTTCTTTAGTTAAATAATGCGCTATTTTGCTTGCTAATTTTAACTGATAAAAAAAATAATAAAATTGGTGAGTATGGAAAAATTAGACCTTCTTAATGATGATCTGCAGGTTTCTCCTGTTTCTCAAAGTTTTTTAACGGAAGCTGCGCGCTGGGGTAAGTTCCTTGCGATCGCAGGGTTTATTTTTTGTGGTTTTATAGTTGTGACTGCTTTTTTTATTCCAACTATTTATTCCAATTTATCCCGTTTAAACGGCCTCGGAGCCGAAATGATCAATAATGCAGCATTCGGCGTTTCGGTTATCTACTTTATTGCAGCGCTCGTATTATTTTTTCCTTGTTTATTTTTATTCCGGTTTTCTGTAAAAATGAAAATGGCTTTAACAACGATAAGCCAGGAAAATTTCGAAGATTCTTTAAAAAATTTAAAATCACTCTTTAAGTTTTATGGTATAGTAACCATCATACTTTTATCTTTTTATGCATTGGTTTTTGTGATATTTATGTTAGCTATTGCAATGAACCGCTAATACTTATCAAAATTTTTCTATCTTTATTTTTTTAATCTCAATATCATACACTCACTAATTTTTGACGGAAAGCACTAAATACCGCGAAGAAGATCTTATAATTCTGCTTAGAAGCGGCGAGAGGCCTGCTTTTGAATACCTGTATGATAATTATTCAGGTGCTTTATTTGGTATTATTTTCAAAATGATCAATGATCAACATCTTGCAGAGGATGTTTTGCAGGAAGCATTTGTAAAAATATGGAACAACTTTTCTGCTTATGATGCCACAAAAGGCCGTTTGTTCACCTGGATGGTAAATCTTACCCGAAATCTTACTATTGATACAATAAGAAGTAAGGCATACAAAAAACAAACAAAAATCCAGAATTCAGATATTGCCGTAAGTTATGTTACCAACAATATAAACGAAAGTGAAAGGTTTGACACTTTGGGGTTGAGGAACCAGGTGAAATTGTTAAAAGAGGACCAGAAACAAATAATAGACCTGGCCTATTTTGATGGTTTCACCCAGGAAGAAATCTCTAAAAAATTAGGTATACCGTTGGGAACGGTAAAAACAAGAATGAGGGCTGCAATATCAGTATTAAAAAAATTATTAGTATCTCAAAATTGAATAAAGAAGAATTCATATCATCCGGATTGCTTGAGCTTTATGCGATGGGCATTTGTTCTCCCGAGGAAACAAAGACGGTAGAGGATTTTCTTCTTCAATATCCTGAAGTGCGTGCTGAACTAAATGAAATTGAAATCTCCCTGGAAAAATATGCGCAGGCGAATAGCATTCATCCTTCATCTTCAGTGAAAGAAAAAGTATTTAACGAAATTTTCCCGGATTCTTCCAAACTGGACATTTCCGCACCAGTAGTGCCCATAACAAAAAGTTACTCAGGTTCACGGTTTTACAAACTTGTAGCTGCAGCGGTATTCGTTTTACTTATTGGAAGTCTTGTGCTTAATTATTCTTATTACGAAAAATATCACGAGGCACAAAACGGGCTCGATGTTGCTTTGCAAAGAGTAGAACAGCAATCTAAAAAGAATGAGGCAATGAGCACCGACCTTGATGTGGTAACCAATAAATTTACTTTACCCGTGGTATTAAAAGGTACCGAAAAGTCACCGGATGCTGTCGCAAAAATATTCTGGATCAAAAATACAGGCCAGGTTTATGTGGACCCTACTAACCTTCCACAAGTGCCTGCAGGAAAGCAATACCAGCTTTGGGCTATCGTGGATGGAAAACCTGTAGATGCAGGAATGATAGAAACTTCCAACGGTACCTATCATATCCAAAAAATGAAATCTTTCGGCAAAGCAGACGCATTTGCTATTACACTTGAAAAGACCGGTGGCAGTCCTTCGCCTACCATGGACCAGATGGTCGTTTTTTCAAAAATGTGATTATTCCCTTTAATTTATTTGTGATTCGTAATCTTAGTTCTATTTACGTTTATTCATTAACGTTATGTCCTTGTATTTACGTTTATTCATTAACGTTATTTCCGGTTTTTATTTTTAGAAATCAAAACCAAAGTTTCAATATCTGCGTAAGTGTATGCATTAATCATTTAAAAAAAAACACAATGAAACAAATTAAATTTTTCGGATTATTGATCCTCTCCACAGTTCTTTCATCTAACATGTTTGCACAAACAAAAATGGTTGGGGGCGCAGCAATGTACCCTACAAAAAATATTGTTGAAAATGCAGTGAATTCAAAAGACCATACCACCCTGGTAGCTGCCGTAAAGGCCGCAGGACTGGTTCCTACTTTGGAAAGCGCAGGACCTTTCACAGTTTTCGCGCCCACTAATGAAGCGTTTGATGCATTGCCCGCAGGTACTGTTTCTACTTTATTGAAGCCTGAAAATAAAGAAAAGCTTACTTCTATCCTTACTTATCATGTAGTACCTGGAAAATTGTCTTCCATGGACCTGATGAAAATGGTAAAGATGAATAATGGCAAGGCTACTTTAAAAACAGTTGAAGGCGGAGATTTGTATGTTACGAGCAAAGGAAAAAACCTGATGATAACAGATGAAAAGGGAAATGTTGCAAAAATTACCATTGCTGATGTGAATCAAAGTAATGGAGTTATTCATGTAATCAATAAAGTTTTAATGCCCTAAAGAATAAGGGATTTATTGTGAAACCGGCTCAACGAGCCGGTTTTTTTATGCATGGAGTATATCTCTTTACCACGATCGCGTTCCATCGTGGTGCTATTTAGGTTTTAAAAAAACATATTGCAGTAAACAAACTTTTACTCCCGATATTTATTCTTACTATAACGGATATGGTTATACGAAATATGCTTATAAATATTTGAAAAAAGATAGAAAGAGGGAAATATCAGGAGAACTTTTATAATTATCTACTGAACTTAGCTTTTTTAATTTTCAACTTTTTCAAGCGCTTTTTTCTTAATGATAATTGGTAATAAGGAATGGAGATCTATTGTTGTTATTTCTAAAATTAATTTATTGGCAATTTGAATGTATTTAAGCAGATTGTATTCTTCTTCCAGGTTCAGAGGCTTTCCATTTAATTCGATAAAAATTTTCACTAAAATATTCTCGCTTTGTTCTTTATCTTTTACTACTGATAATATATAACCATACAAAAAAGCAGCATATTTATTATAGACATTATCCACTGACCTATAGTGCTTTTTGTTTATTGGCAGGGAAAATCTTCTGCTCTTTTGTTTTAACAACATTTTTATACTGTTATGGACATTTTTACTATGGAATTTTTTAGAATCAAAGAATTTTGGATTTGCAATTTATTCGTTACACTTTTATTTTTTTGAATTATGAAACAAGTTAGGATCAACTAAACAGTAAGAGTGGTTCTGTTGATTTTATTTGTTCTGAATGACTATTCTTTCTTCTTTAGACTCTCAAAGTATCATCCCTGAGCTCTTCAATCACCAGGGGTTAGATATTATCTCATTTATAACAATTCTTCATTCTCATTGCGCCAGAATACTGCAATGCATGCGCGTTTTTATTAAATCACTTCCTCGAATATTTCATAAATAATAGGGAGATAATCGGTATATATTTTTAAAGAAGGAGATTTTATTTCGGGTTTCTTATAGGTTGCGCCAAACATTCATCACAAATAGTATTCCACAACTGTAGGAACTAAATTATAATGAGAGAGACCGGTTATTTGCATTATATAATTCTTTTTTATTTTCTTAAAACCATTTCTTATAATCTTTCGTATTTGTAAAGAGTTGTTAAAAGACTTAACAATATTTTTCATTTTTAAAATTTTAAATTATGCCAATCAAAACGAAGGAAGATCAGCCAGGCTTTATTGAAGGCATGGCAAAACCAGTTTCAAGGAGAAATTTCTTTGGAATTATGGGAGCAGGTACGGCTATAATGGTTGCCGGAGCGTCTTGCCACAAAGTTATTTATGGGAATCACGGTAAAGGCAATGGTAACCATGGTATCAATCTTGGAAGCGGTGATATAGGGATTTTAAACTATGCCTATGCACTGGAGCAGTTAGAGGCGGCTTTTTATACGAAAATCATTTCCTCTCCGTATAAGAACATAAGCTGGATGGAAAAAGCTTATTTGACCGATATACGCGACCATGAAATAGCCCATCGTGAATTCTTCAAAGCTGCCTTATCTTCAATGGCGATTCCTGCTTTGGAAGTAAATTTCAGCTCTATTGATTTCTCAGATCGTACAAGCGTGTTGGGGACTGCGAAAGCATTTGAAGACCTGGGCGTATCTGCTTACAATGGAGCAGGTCAATTGATTACCAATCCCGATTATCTCACCATTGCAGGAAAAATTGTATCCGTTGAAGCGCGCCACGCTGCATGGATAAGGGATATGATCATGATGAATTCCTTCGCTGATTCAACAGTATTGGATATGAATGGATTGGACGTAGAACGCAAGCCAAACGATGTCCTAGCCATCGCTGGAACGTATCTCAAATCCAAATTAGATGCAAGTAATTTACCCACCAATTAAACCTTACAATCATGAATTTACAAAATATTCTTTCTGAAATAGAAAAAACAGATCCGGAGGTTTATGACCGCCTGGATACGCGCAGAGATGCCATGAAAAGCTTTGCAAAAACTTCCGGCAGGATTGCATTGGCCGCTATACCCTTTGCTTTGGGTTCTATGTTCCAAAAAGCCTCTGCATCGCCCACCGGGCCTTCAGATATCATTATTGATACATTAAATTTTGCATTGACCTTAGAATACCTGGAATCTAACTTTTATATTATGGCCGTTGCTTCCGGTATAATTCCTTCCGGGGACTCTCTCAATGCATTAACTATAATCCGTGATCATGAAAACGAACATGTGAATTTCCTGAAAACAGCCATCACAGCAGCAGGAGCTACGCCGGTATCCTTTACCGCTGCCAGCTTTGATTTTACTGCCAAAGGCACATTTCCAAATGTGTTTTCAGATTACGGAACTTTACTGGCCGTTGCTCAAACCTTTGAAGATACCGGTGTGCGTGCGTATAAAGGCCAGGCACCCAACCTTATTTCAAATAACGCATACCTGACAGCAGCACTGCAGATTCATTCAGTAGAAGCGAGGCATGCTGCGCATTTACGCGAAATGAGAAAGGCGGCTAATTTGTTGGTTCCGGCAGGAGTGAATGTAAAACCATGGATCACTTTGAATCAAAGCGGTATTGCTACTTCAGCAGTCCAGGCAAGTTACAATGGGGAAGAGAATGTAACGCAGGCTGGCATTGCTATTACCAATATCGGAGGTTTCAACATTTCTGCCGCAGCCGCCTCTGAGGCGTTTGACGAACCTCTTACCAAAGACCAGATTACCGCTATCGTAACGCCGTTCTTTGCATAATTTGTTTTTTCATTTTAATTTAAAAATCTCCGCATTTGCGGAGATTTTTTTTGCTTATGATGAAATATAAAGCGTTCATTTTTCTAATTCTTTTTCTTTAATACTGGCTTCGATTCTCTCTTTTTTCATACCTACTCTCACAAAGCCAAAAATACTCATGTAGATATTTGCGATCCAAACAAGCGAAAAGCCACCTATAATATAACCGCGCCAATCATCGAAGATCAAATGATACCTTGTAATAATCAGTATCAGAATGGTTACATAATGGCTAAAGCAATATTCACAAGTGAAAACATAAAAGAATTTTCGTTGAATTAGGGTCTTGGAATCTTTTGATTTGCTGGTGCAGTAATCTCTTGGTTCTCTAAATATTTCTTCGTGTGTAACTGTCCATGCAATGCAGGCAATACTTATTGGCAATAAGAAAAGATCCCGTACTTGTGTAGATAGATCCATGATTTTTTTTATTATATGTTAAAGAAAATTCATTTGTATAACACTCACGGAATAAAATACATGCCAGATTTTCCTTAAAAGTAATTCTTTGGCTAAAATCCAGGAAAAATCGCTATAAAATAAAACCTTTTAAAAACTGTATTTTTTATTTTTTTGCTGTTAAATCAAATTGTATTTCAATTACCTTTGGATCACACTACCCACTTGAATTCCTCGAAAAGCTTAATTTAGAAAACAACGGAATAATTTTTATCAATGAGAAATAAACCAAAGGGTGTTTTTTGTCTGGAAGGATTTTGGTATGGCGATCACCGTGATCTTATATCCGTAACGCCAGTGTTGGAATTGGTAAGTAAACACAGCCACATGCCTTTTATTCACCATCGCTGCAATACCAAATCGGAATTTGAATATTCTATCAGCCGCTGGAAAATAAAATCTTTTTGTAGTAAATATCCCATTTTATATCTTGGTTTTCATGGAGAGCCAGGTTTTATCAGGGTTGGAAAAGATGTTGTAACCCTCGACGATCTTGCAGATATGCTGGGAAACAGCTGTTCTTCCTGCATTATCCATTTTGGAAGTTGTTCTACTTTAAACCTGAATAAAACCCGTTTGCAAAAATTTATGAATAAAACAGAAGTGCTGGCAGTAATGGGTTACACGCGCGAAGTGGATTGGCTTCCGACAGCAGCTTTTGAAATCTTATTGTTAGATCTTCTCCAGAATAATCCTTTTGATTCAAGGGGAATCAAGGCTTTTAATAAATCTATAGAGCAGGAATATAAAAGACAGGCAAAAGATATCGACTTCCGGTTAATGATTAATGGAAGAAAACATTTTGTGCGTGCGCGGCAAAAAGTGACCACCTGATCATTTACCAAATGAAACAGTAATCCCGTTTATTTATTTGTTTACTGTCTTTAGATTTTTGTGAAAGAAATTTGTTTAAACTGATAATAATGATCCAGAGTTTCCGGTTTCCTTCGATTCTACTTCCCGGCGAATTGGACAATTATCTTTCTACAGGATGGTATAGAATGGCTCAATGCGTGTTCACTACCGATTTTGTAGAAATGAATGGCAAGGAATATAAAGCAATATGGCTTAGGATAAATTTAAAAACCTATCAACCATCAACGACCTTCGAAAAGCTGGAAAAAAGGAATCGGCATTTTCGGTTAGAAATCGTTCCTTTTGTTTATGACAAAAAGTATGAAACGCTCTATGCGAAATACATCTCTTCTGTGAATGGAGAACGATCCAAAACGCTTACCGATTTTTTATTTGATTATAGTAATAACAATCTTTTTAACTCGATGGCAATTCATTTATACGATGGTGAAAGCCTTGTCGGTGCTGGTATTTTTGACATTGGTAAAAAGAGTGCAGCGGGAATTTCCAGCTTTTTTGATCCTGCTTATAAAAAGTACAGCATTGGAAAATATCTCATTTATAAAAAAGTAGAATTTTGTAAGCAAAATGGATTTGATTATTTCTACCCTGGTTATTTTGTTCCGGGAATAAAGTTTTTTGATTACAAACTAAAAATTGGTACGGGATCCCTGGAATTTTTTAATATGCATAAAAAACAGTGGAAAAATATCTGTATTTACCAAAAAGAAAACACTTCTCTTTTTATTTGATCAATATATTTCGTTTTCAAATTATAATCTGTTTTATAAACTGAAAACCCATCCTATCAAAGGGTTTCCTTTAATTCCTATCGATGGATTTTGCTAACCATCATTAATAAACGTTACAAAAGATTTCTAAGAATCGAAATTTTTCTTTTGGAGAGAAATTTGTAAGTGGGATTATATTTCATATAACAAAAAGTATAAAATGT
>JBDTJV010000202.1:0-5992 GCA_039935675.1 Ginsengibacter sp.
GGTACCGGCGAAGATGCAATATGGATGGCGCAGCAAAATTGCAAAGTTCATACTACAGATATTTCAATTGGTATGCAGCAGGTAATGCAGCAAAAAATTAAGAATTTACATTTTGAAAAATTAATCAGCAATGAATTATGTTCATTTACTGAGTTAGAAAATTTGCAACAGAGCGGACCTTTTGATATCATCTTTTCCAATTTTGCAGGATTAAATTGTACGGGAGATTTAAAGAAAGTATTGGCCTCTTTTTCTGAATTACTAAATTCGAAAGGAATAGTAACATTAGTCATCCTTCCAAAATTTTGTTTGTGGGAGTTTTTATTAATATTCAAAGGCAAATTCAAAACTGCTACCCGCCGGTTTTTTAATAAAAATGGAAAATCTGCAAATGTAGAAGGAACCATTTTCAAATGTTGGTATTATAATCCTTCTTATATAATTAATAATTTAAAAAATGATTTTGATGTGTTGAGCATAGAAGGGCTGTGTACTTTAGTGCCGCCTTCTTATATTGAATATTTCGCAGAGAAACATCCAAAATTATTTTCGATGCTTCGCAAAAAAGAAGATGCCTGGAAAAATTATTGGCCATGGAAATTTATTGGTGACTATTATATTATTTCACTTCAGAAAAAATGAATAGGGTAAAACAATCTAAAATCAACTGCTTTCTGGCTTATCACTTTAGCGTCATGAAAAATTATTATAAAGAAATATCAACAGCTTCAAGCTGATTAGTCTTTAATAATTGCTGCACGCGGTTTTCATATTGTTGTACTACTTTATCCTGAAAATTTTTGGGATCTGGTTTGGAAAAATGCGGGTCCACTATCATGCCAATTCTTCTCCCATGATCATTCAATTTTCCTTGTTGGGTTTTTCTTTTCCAACGTTTGTCTGTTAAATTCATCAACCATTTTTCTACAGCGTCGCCAAACCGGGAACTAAATACTTTTTCAATGCATTTCCTCAAAAAGCCTCTTTTTATTTTCCCTGCATTATTTATTAAAATACATTTTGCAGGAAAATAATTTTCTGTCCAGGAATTGGCATCAATAAAATTTTGAAAACAATCTATTCCCTGTAAAGGTAATAAGGTAACAATCTCCATTGCAGTAAAAATATTTTTTTCAATAATCGTAAGACCCGTTTCGTCAATATAATAATTCATGCAAAACCAGTCTTGCTTTTTAAATAAAAAGCTAAATTTTTTTAGAAGGTGCATACAGGTTCTCGCGATCCATAAACGGTTAGCAGAAGTTATAACAAAGAAGTCTATATCGGATTTTTTCTCAGCAAAATTTTTAGATAATGATCCGGATACTGCTATAGATTGTACAAAAGGGAAACAGCTTAAAAGCTTTGCGACTTTTTTTGCAATGCTTATTTGTTTGATAGCACGTTGATTTCCTATTCGCCTTCTTTCGGCAAGGAAAGGCTGGTCTTTTAAAGCATAGAATTCACCTAACTTAAATATTACACGCTCGCTTATTAACAAGATAAGAGATTCATCAATAAATGGTTGATCATGCTTTTCTGCTGAAAATGATAAAATTTCATCTCTTGTAAGCGGATAATTAAACACATCAAAATAAGATAGTGTTTTTAATATATTTTGCTTTGTATTATTCAGCTGCATTATAACTATGAATTGCGATTAATGATTTTTTACTTTCTTTTTGTAAGCGAAATAGTTTTTGATATTTTAAAAAAGATTGTCTCGCTGTTCTTGTGGCAATAACAAAACCATAATAACCATCTAAAAATCCTAATCGCAAAAAGTAGCCATGCATAAAGGACCATGCAGGACTAAGAAGTATTTTTGACCAATGTTTATATTTTCCCGATTCAAATAATGATAATGCAGCAATGGTGCTCATTCTCTCATTTCTTTCTAAATGTTCTTTGAACGTATTAAAAGAAAAATGCAGGATATCCCCTTCGAGAAATTGTACCGTTTCCTTTTGTAGAAGTTCAATTTTATCATGCGGATTCATTCCTCCCCATTTGACAATCCGCCTATCAAAAAGCCGGACTTTCCTGTCCGGATACCACAACCCATGGTTTATAAATCTGCCACAATAATAATTATAGCGATTCATGCAGTATGCTTTATTCTTAAATTCTTTTTTGGCTTCCAAAATAGAATAAATCAATTCGGCACTCAAAGCCTCATCGGCATCCAGGCTTAAAACATAATCGTATTTAGCCAGTTTTAATACTTTATTCTTCTGTTCAATATATCCGGAAAATTTTTCTTGTTTTACAATAGCTCCTTTATGTCTTGCAATGGCAACCGTTTCATCGGTGGAGAATGAGTCCAATACAATAACCTCATCAGCAACACGCCACAGAGAATCAATGCAACGGCCAATATTTGCTTCTTCATTATACGTGATTACTGCTGCTGATAAGGTTTTCATGGCATAATTCATTAAATGGTTCAGAAATTAAAACGGCATAAAACAAAACGGGGTTGCCCGCAATAATTAAAAATTAAACAGATGAAGACGACTTTCCTTTTGGAGGAATAAGAAGGAAAAATGAAAAAAAGAAACTGTAAAAAAAGATGCCTTTATTTACATTCAATATATTTTCAGATATGGAAACAATAGTGATAAGGATCAAAAGTGATACAAATAAAAAGTCCCTGTTTTTTATGGCTGTCGCAAATCCGAAATAAAGTATATACAAATACAAAAGCAATCCGAACACGCCAGCATTAATCAAAAAACCAAGATACTGGTTGTGTGAATTCAATTCAAGTAAGTATGATACATAAAATTTGTTTTCAAAATATTTATCTTTCAGAATATATTTTTCCGAACCGCTTCCATAACCAATGAATGGAGATTTGGATATTAATCTCAATTCTAAATTCCATCTGGCTGCACGTGTTTTTGACAAATCGGGTGTCACTCCATTTTCTGTTAAATCATTTTCAAGTTCATTAATATATCTTTCCCTCAGTGAATCAATATTTGTTATGGCCAAAATAATTAATAAAAATGCAATAAATGCACCTACTGAAAACTGTAATCTTTTTTTACCTTTCAAAAGCATTGCGGGAATTGCAAATATGATAATAACAGGCAGGCAAATAAAGACTGCGCGCGATGAAAGTTGTATTAATCCTGCAAAAAGTATTATTGCTAAAAAAATATATTTCCAATTTTTATTTCCCCGATGGAGGAAAAATAGATAGAAAAAAGTGCTTATGGAAAGAGTTACATACATGGAAAGATAAGTGGCATGCAAACCAATTGGCGCTGAAAAGTTTTGATTTATAAAATGTTTGCTTACAATTGAAAAGAACGGTAAATGAAAATAATGAATGACGCGAAATGCTTCAAAATATAAATAAACAATCGTGGCAGTACACGTAAATGCAAACATTTTTAAAAGGGATAGTTTGTATTTACTAAAATCAATATTGGTAACAGCAAGACAAATGGGAAATAATAAAATACCGAGCTGGTGATCGACATCTTTGAATCCTTCGGAAGGATAATTGCTGTAAATGATAGTGATTAAATTGAGAAAAAATATAGAGGCTATAATCCAAACAGTTTTATTTTTTAACGCTGTTAGTTTACTTCTTTTTAGTTGTATCAATGTGTGAACTGCAAAACAGGTAAGTAATATCTCACTGAAAAAATGTTGAAAGGGCAATGCTATCAGAAAAAAAGCAAGAAGGTAATAGCTGATCTTATTACCGGGGGTATCATCTATAAAAAATAATTTTTTCATCTGAAAATCTTTATTGCTTTTTAATGAAAAGATGCCCGCCTGGCGGGGCAGACAGCGAGCGTCATGATGGTAGATTATTTTTTAAAACCTCTGCACGATTGTTTGCTTTCATCTTGTTCGGTTCATTTTGAATGTTGATTATAACATTGAATTATAAAATCATTGTATTGTTCAATAATGCCATGCCAGTTATATTTTCTTTCAATTTTTAATAAATTATTTTGAACCATTTGCTCTTCTTTTTTATCGCGATGGACAGATTCAATTAATTGTTCTACGTCTTTTGAAGATTTAAAATAATAAGCATCCTTTTGTAATACAGAACGATTAAATTCATTTTGATGTGCCGCTATTAAAGAACCGCTGCTCATAGCTTCCAGCAATGAAGGATTGGTGCCGCCTACACTATGGCCATGAAAGTAGAGGCTTGAAAAATATTTAAGCGTGTGCGTAATTACGGTATCATAAATAGCTCCGGCAAACAGGATTCGCTTATCAGTCCTGAATTTTTTTTGAATCTTATGACCAAAGGAATTATTGGTGTTCCCAATAACCAAGAATTTTTTATTGGAATTACTCTTATTAAACCCATCAAGAATAGTTTCAATATTATTTTCCGGCTCCATACGTGCCATTAATAAAAAATATTCCTGTTTGGAAATATGATAAAATGGAAGCAGTGAATTATCGTTCCATGCGCTAATCTCACTTCCATAGGGAATGTATTTGCTTTCGATGTGATATTTGTTCCTAAGATAATTTTGAATAACAATTGAATCCGCGATATAAAATTCACTGTATTTTACAGCCCACCTTTCCGCATGTTTTAGAAATTGACGGGTCATATAATTAAACTTGCTCCTCTTCCATTCAAGCCCATCCATATTTGAAATAATAACAGGTTTTTTCGGAAAAAATTGGCCCCAAACGGAACTGCTGGTATATCCTAAAAATAAAATGACATCAAAGTTTTGTTTTCTTGCATGCTGAATGCAATTCCAATCATAAATAAATTGTCCGGGAGTGCCTAATCTATATTCCGGATCATAGCAATGTTCTATACGCACTCCATGGAAATCATTTTGTTGATAGGGATGATTGTGTGAATTATAAACCGTTACATCGTGCCCTTTGTTAACCAATCCTACGGAAATACATTCAGCCATTTTTTCAAATCCGCCATAATAATTAGGGATTCCCCTGCAACCGATTATTGCGATTTTTAGTTTCATGATATTGATATTATTTTTTTATAAGCTTCAAGAGTTTTAAATGCTGCATTTCGCCAGGTGTAATTGGCAAATATTTTTTGTTGAAATATTTTTGGGTATTCTGCTTTGCTGGCTTTATCTGTTGCTTCAAGTATGGAAGAAGGGGAAGATGGATCACAATAGAAAGCAAATCCATCGCAATATTCACCTGCATAACCCCTGTTGGTGATTACTACATTGCATCCGGTTGCAGCAGCCTCTAATGTGGAGAGGCCGCATGTTTCAAACCAACTGGGCAAAATATGCACTTTGGCTTTTTGATAATATTCAATTAATTTTTCCTGAGGAAGGTGGTCAATGAAATGAATATTTTCCGCTGCTATTTTCTTACACCGCAAGTAATAATCTTTTTGATTGAAGGCAGGATTTCCAATAATAAAAAGCTGAAAACGTGAATTGTTTAGAGCTTTAATGAGATTTAGTTGATTTTTCCTGCCTTCAATTTGTGCAACGCACAAAATCATATTTTCTTTTTTTCCAAAATATCCGTTCGGTTTGAATAGATTTTCATCAATTCCGTTAGGGATTATGGAAAACGGAGGCTTTAAGGAATAGGATTGAACGAGCTGGTGGTATTCCATTTCCGAATTGGGAAGAAGTATCGCAGCTTTTTTAATAATTGTTTTTACACTACTCTTTTGCCCATTTAAAAAATAAGAAAAGCTTTTTATTTTTTGTTGCCTTTTGGCCCATCTCGCAATTGTTTTTGCGAATTCTATTTGGTCGCGCGATAAGCAACTAAGTAGTTTACCTGAATATCCGCCGCGATGGTATTTATCATATTCTGAATAATCAAGCAATAATGGTGTTACAGCAAATGGAATATCTGGATTATGAATGTGAGGTAAAATATCTGAAGGCCGAATGAGATTAAAAAAATGTAAAAGATCGTATTGTTGATAATTTATCTTTTCGTCCGTTAACCTGATGTCAACCTTAATATTTAATAGTTCTAAATGCCGGGCTGT
>JBDTJV010000203.1:0-3916 GCA_039935675.1 Ginsengibacter sp.
ACTCAAAAGAAAACCATTGAAACGGATGGCTATAATGCTGTTCAGATTGCTTTTGGAGACAAAAAAGAAAAGCACACACTCCTCTCAGAAAAAAACCACTTTGCCAAAGCAAATACCCCGGCAAAAAAATTCGTAAAAGAAATCCGCGATAGCGAAACTGATAAAAATGTAGGCGATACCATTGGTGTCGAACTCTTTGCAGAAGGTGATAAAATTACCGTTGTTGGCACTTCAAAAGGAAAAGGTTTCCAGGGAGTTGTAAAACGACACGGTTTCCATGGCGTTGGTGAACAATCTCATGGTCAGCACGATAGATCCAGGGCTCCCGGATCTATAGGCGGTTCCTCTTATCCTGCAAGAGTATTTAAAGGAATGAGGATGGCAGGCCGTATGGGTAATGATAAAGTGCAGATGAAAGGCTTGAAAATCGTAAAAATCTTCCCTGAAAAAAATTATTTATTAATCAGCGGTTCTGTTCCAGGCCATAACGGTTCAATCGTTTTAATCCAGAAATAAAATGCAATTAGAAATAGTAAATATAGAAGGCAACAAAACTGGCAGAACGATTGACCTGCCTGAAGAAATCTTTGGCGCTGACCCAAACAGTCATGTAATGTGGCTCGCTGTGAAACAATACCTTTCAGCACAACGACAGGGTACTCATAAAGTAAAGACCCGTGCTGAGGCACAGGGCTCTTCCAAAAAACTTCATAAACAAAAAGGAACCGGGGGCAGCCGTAAAGGAAATCTTCGTAACCCTTTGTATAAAGGTGGTGGTACC
This sequence comes from Ginsengibacter sp., assembly GCA_039935675.1. Classification (GTDB taxonomy): domain Bacteria; phylum Bacteroidota; class Bacteroidia; order Chitinophagales; family Chitinophagaceae; genus Ginsengibacter. The sequence continues at coordinate 782 of JBDTJV010000203.1, forward strand.
GTGTTTGGTCCTAAACCTCATGGTTATGATATTAAAGTTAACCGGAAAGTAAAAGACCTCGCAAAGATCAGTGCTCTAAGCGCAAAAGCGAAGGATAATAAAATTGTAATTGTGGAAGATGCTTCCGTTGAAATGGAAAAACCAGCCACTAAACAATTCAACAGCCTCATGAGCAAGTTGAGGGGAGAAAGTAGAAAGCCGCTGTTTGTAATGGCAGATTACAATGAAAATGTGTATAAAAGTTTCCGTAATATCGAATCAGTTTGTGGTACTTTATTAAGTGATATCAATACTTATGATATTTTAAACGCCGATTCAGTAATATTTACTGAAAGTGCTGCAAAAATATTTGTAGATGAGATCGCAGACGAAAGCAAAGCTGAAGCAGCAGAAGCATAATGAGAAAATGCGGAATTGGCTCAAACCAATTTTCGAATTTTAAAATTTTCAAATCAGAATAAATGAAATTGTCAGAAGTTATAATAAAACCAGTGTTGTCGGAAAAGGTAAACCGCCTTTCTGAAAAATACAACCGGTATACTTTTATCGTAAACCGCAAGGCCAATAAAATTGAAATTAAAAAAGCGGTGGAAGAATTTTATGGCATTACTGTAGAGGATGTAAATACGCTTACAATGCCGTCAAAAGTAAAGCAGCGTAATACGAAAGCAGGCTTATTAACCGGTCGTAAACCAGCCAAGAAGAAAGCAATTGTAACAGTTGCTGAGGGCGATACGATTGATCTTTATGGCAACATTTAGATGTAGGATTTAAATTATTACAATAAAATATCTTCCCGATAGATTGTCGGGAAATAAAATAGAAAATCATGGCTTTAAGAAAATACAAACCGACTACCGCAGGAACCCGCTGGAGAATTGGAAATGCGTATGCAGAAGTGACCACCAACGTTCCTGAAAAAAGCCTGGTAGAGATGGTACATCACTCAGCCGGCCGTAATGCCCAGGGACGCAGAAGTATGAGATATCTCGGCGGCGGACACAAAAAAATGTACCGCATTGTTGATTTTAAAAGAAATAAGAAGGACATCCCGGCTGTTGTAAAAACGATCGAATATGATCCAAACCGTAGTGCATTTATCGCTTTGGTGGTATTTTCAGATGGTGAAAAAAGATACATTATCGCTCCGCAAGGTTTGCAGGTTGGCGCTTCTCTTATAAGTGGTGACAGCGTGGCCCCTGAATTGGGAAATGCTTTGCAGCTGAAAAATATGCCTCTTGGTACTGTAGTTCATAATATTGAAATGCAACCAGGTCAGGGCGGCAAATTAGCAAGAAGTGCTGGCTCCTCAGCTCAATTGGCCAATAAGGAAGAAAAGTATGCGATATTAAAAATGCCGAGTGGTGAATTGAGAAAGATCCTGATCAATTGTTATGCTACTGTAGGTGTTGTTTCCAATAGTGATCATAGTTTGGAAAGTAAAGGAAAAGCAGGCAGAAACCGTTGGAAAGGAATCAGGCCAAGAACAAGAGGTGTAGCGATGAACCCCGTGGATCACCCGATGGGTGGAGGTGAAGGAAAAGCATCTGGAGGACATCCAAGAAGCCGGACCAACAAGTATGCAAAAGGTCAGATCACCCGTACCCGTGGTAAAGGTTCTGATAAAATGATCATCCAGAGAAGAAATGGTAAAAAGTTGCCGAATAAATAGGTTGAAAGCGAAAAGCTGAAAACCAGAGGCAGGAAAATAAATAAAGATTTTAAATCGTACATCGTACATCAAACATCGAACATAAATTATGGCTCGTTCAATTAAAAAAGGTCCTTATGTAGAAGCCAAGCTTGAAGATAAAGTTCTTGGCATCAACGAGGGAAAAGCAAAGAAAGGCGTAATTAAAACATGGTCACGGAGATCAACTATTACACCTGACTTTGTAGGACACACTTTCGCCGTTCATAATGGAAATAAATTTATTCCCGTGTATGTAACAGAGTTTATGGTTGGCCATAAATTGGGTGAATTTGCACCAACAAGGAATTTTAAAGGACACTCTAGTAAAAAGATTGCATAAATACAGTTACCAGGTTTTAGTACCAGGTACCAAGAAATAAATAAATATGGAAGCAGTAGCAAAACTTAATAATTATCCTACATCACCACGCAAAATGCGTTTGCTGGCTGATTTGATCCGTGGATTGGAAGTAGAAAAAGCATTGGGGATTTTACAGTTTAATCCTAAACATCCAGCAGTGCCGATGTATAAATTATTAAAGAGCGCCATTAACAATTGGGAACAAAAGAATACGGATGAAAAAGTGGAAGATGCCGGCCTTGTGGTAAAAACCATTATGGTTGACTGTGGCAGAGTGATCAAAAGAATGCGTCCTGCTCCCCAGGGCCGTGGCTACAGGGTAAGAAAACGTAGTAACCATGTTACCATTATAGTGGATAGCAAAAACGAACATGTTGGGACTATTCCGGCTAAGAAGGTAGCAAAGGCAGAATCTTCTCCGGTAGTAGAAGAAACCGGTTCTGAAAAACCAAAAAAGACCGCTACTAAAAAAGCAGCTTCTAAAGCGGCTCCGAAAGCAAAAACAGGAGTAGCGAAGGAAACTAAAAAATCAACAGAAAAAAAATCAACAAAATAAAAACCGAATAATGGGTCAAAAAACAAATCCGATTGGAGCCAGGTTAGGGATCATCCGTGGATGGGACAGTAACTGGTTTGCACATCCAAAAGATTATGGCAAAAAACTGATTGAAGATGACAGGATCAGGACTTATCTGAATGCCCGTATCAATAAAGGTGGAATAGCAAAAATCGTGATCGAGCGTACTTTAAATAAATTAATAGTTACTATACATACTTCTAAACCAGGTATCATCATCGGGAAGGGTGGTGGAGAAGTAGACCGTATCAAAGAAGAATTGAAAAAATTGACCGGGAAAGAAGATGTTCAGATCAATATTCTTGAAATACGCCGTCCTGAACTGGATGCTGCAATCGTAGGAGATACTATTGCAAGACAAATTGAAAATCGTATCAATTATAAAAGAGCGATCAAAATGTCAATCGCTTCAGCTTTAAGAATGGGCGCTGAAGGAATAAAAGTAAGAGTTGGAGGAAGATTGGGTGGCGCTGAAATTGCGCGTAGTGAAGAGATAAAACAAGG
>JBDTJV010000204.1:0-4506 GCA_039935675.1 Ginsengibacter sp.
CATCAATTAAGACAACAATGGAAAGAGGTGAATGAAACTTTATCAAATCATATCAACAATTTACCTGTTGAAGAATGGTTTACCCGTCATTCAAATGTTTCTGAAGAAGATTTTATAAAAGAGCCGCAACGTAACAGGTTGAATGTTTTATTAGATCGCACGATTCATCTAAGCAATCATCGCGGACAATTATTATTGTTGAAAAAGGGAATTTAAATAATCCACCCAATCGCTTTGTACCAGCCATGGGGATTAGAACTTAAATAAGCCTGTGCCCTTTAATCCTGGTAATGACCCTTGAGAGAATGCACTACAATCTGAGCATCTTCAACTTTGTAAACAATACGATGGAGCAAGGTTAATTCTGCGAGACCAATAACCGCTATAATTGGCCTTGAGCGGTTCTGGTTGTCCTATACCTTCAAAAGGAGATTTACAGGTGTTTTCTAAAAGAGCATAAATTTTCTTTACAGTTTTTATATCGGTTCTTATCCACCATCCTAAATCTTCCTATGCGTTAGGCATAAAAAGAAGCTTACGCATTTATCATTTCTTTAAGTTCTGATAAGTTAAGGATAGTTGGTTTTTTCTTGCCCTTTTCATAAGATTCTATACTTTTTAAAATGGCAGGATTGGTTATCTCGTTGGAGGCAATATGTCTTACTTTTTTTACAAAAGAAATGGATTTAAAAAATTGTTCTGCAAAGATGGCTTTGCTCTCATCAATTTCTATTTCTAAAGTATATTTCATCTCTAAATTAATTTAATTATTTGAAATTGTGATTAGGGCCAGTTCGGGCTATTATTATGATTTTGCAAAACTGCAAATCAGCCTCCTGTATTCCCGAAAACGTCTCTCAAAGTTACCATTTTAGTATCAAAATTAAAGAAAAAAGCCTGTTTGTTGCAACACCTCGTGATACTAAGGCAAAATCTCAGATGAAATGGCAAAATGAAATTTTCTTTATAAGCGCTTTGTATATTGTATGTTAAGAAGTCCTTGATGAAAGGCACATCACCAAAATATTGCCATCAAGGACTACTTTCATCATTATGCCGATTTACGAAAGTGTTCCAGTTTCCACTTTTCAAAGGTTTGCCGGGTATAATTTTTTGCATCAGCAGCCTTATCAGCTTCCCTTACTACTTTATCACTCAAATAGGCTACAAGGAGAGATTTGATCTCTTTTAAATCTTCTTCGCTTTGGTTAGCAGAGAACAGGTTTAAAATTTCCAATTGAGTATTATTTAATGCCGCTTCCATAATTTTTAAATTTAGATAATTTCTACTTTACCGCTGTTTTTCCCAATTGCTTCTTCGATTAAAGAAACAAATTGGGTAAAATTTTACCAAATCAATAGAAAATTCTTTTTAATTACACTTAGCCGGGTGCAATTCATTTACCAATCCTAATTTAAAAATAAATTTTGGGAATAATTAATTCTTAACCCGGAAAATAGTTTTCAACGCCACAAAAAAGCAGCTATAAATAAAGTAGCAGAAAGTTCGCTTCCCGAAAATTAAAAGGAAATAAAAAAAAAGCCTCCCTGGGGAGGCACTTTTTAATCTTTAAACACGGTCAGGCGCACTGTCTCTCAATTCGCTCACCTGGTCGTGTGCCTTTATTAATTCATCATATTGATTTTGAATGGCCACTGCTGCATCGGGTGATAATTTCCCTTTCTCTGCCAGCGCATCCTGGTAAGCTCTTTTAGCTACATCTTCGCCGTGTTCGCAGGATGACAATATTTTTTTAAGATCGCCTTCATCCAGCGAAATGTTGATATCCATCCATGCGCGGTAAAACTTTCCTGACAGGGAGGTTTCGTTGCGGACGGGGGTTTCTTCTGTTGCAGCCACTAAAGAACGTAGCTCAGCCGCATTGGCTTTGCTCTGGAGGCTGTAAACAGAGAAGAAGTCCCGTAAATCGGCATCGTTGACGTGTTCAATTGCTCTTTGATAACCTTCGTAACGGTCATTATTTATAACGATGAGGTCGTTTAAAACTTCCGCGGTTTTTTCAATCGTTGTTTCCATAAAATGATATGTTTTAATTGTTTAATTGCTCATTTAATTTCAACAAGCGTACCAATATACTTTTGGTATATGGGGTACAGGCTTTACCCGATATTTCCATTAGTTTGTGGAAAATGATACTGCGAACAGGGAAGGGAATGACCCGGATTAACCTTAGCATATTTTAAATAATCAAAGTAGTGCATCCTGTTTTTCCAGGTGATATTTACTTTTAGCGAACACATTTTAATCGTGCGTGACGGGTACCCCAAAAAGCCAGAATGACAATAAATTTCTATACAGCAGATTTGTGATTAAGTCCGACCTAGGCAGTGCAGCAGCTCCTAAGAATTCTTCAGTCCTATTCTCCCCGGCAAAAAAGATTGGATGAATTAAGCCATAATTAGTATTCAATAATTACTTTAATTCCTCCTCATACACTTTGTACAAAATGGATTCACCCGGCGATACTTTGACACTATTGATATAACAGGTGATTCATTTCATTGGGAAAATCAGCCTGGAAGAATGATGCCACAATATTAATCCGAATATTTCGTTACCTGCTTAATGAGGCGTTTCCATAGTTTACAGCAGACAATTTTATCAAATTAGAAACCCGGGGATTTTGTTTGTTTACTGTAATATTATGAACAGCGGATTAAAGTAAAAGGTGCATTTTTAAATTCGATTTTTTATACATTGCGTTCATAAAGTTCCATATGTGATGTTCTTTTCCTGATAACCGGATTGAAGGGATTTTTTAAATATCCAAAACTTACCAATTGTCATTTTATGAGTAAAAATTTTTTTGTTGTATTGTGTATGATTTTAGCAGCAAGCTGTAAAAAACCCAATATAGATACAGATTATCCTCCACCGATACCGGTAATAAAAATTCCTGCCGTTGTCACGAACGATCCTTCAGATGTAACCCGCTATTCTGTAATATTATCCGGTGTGATAACTGATACCGGTAAAGCAACCATAAATGACCAGGGATTTCTTATAGACACATTGCCCGAGCCAACGATTGCACAATACCAGTATAAAGTATCTATCACTTTAGACAGCATCAAAACATTTACGGTAAAGGCTGGCGGATTGCCGGCAAATAAATATTATTTCGTTAGGGCTTATGCACAGAATCCTTATGGTATAGCCTATGGTAAGGTGATTAAATTTGCTTCCTTCCAGGAAAAAATATTTAACGATAATATTTATCTTAAAACCCAACAGCAGGTAGAGGAATTCGGCGCAAATAATTACTCAAGAATCAAGGGAGAATTAAATATTGATGGCCCGGTAACTGATTTATCTCCATTAAAAAGCCTGGTAGTAGTTAATAGTGGTTTTAAAATTAAAAATACATTATTAGAAAACTTTAAAGGGTTAGAGAATTTACAATTTACGGGGTACATTTTTCCGAATGATTTTAGAGTTGAACATAACCCCAATCTAAAGGATTTTTCCGGCCTTTCCAGTTTACAAGGCACCCGTGGGCTTTTTTATGTTATAGATAATCCTTCGCTTACCAGCATGGATGGCTTCGATAGTCTTCTTTCTGTGGGCATGGGTGAGTTTCGAATCCAGGATTGTGATAAACTTGAAAATATTGATGGATTAAAAAACATGGTATTTGTTGGAAGTTCCGTTTACCTGATCAACAACCCGCTTCTTACTAATATAAAAGGGTTTCGTAATCTTTCTACCATTAAATTTGGGCTGTACATAACGAATAACGCCTCATTGCAAAACTTAGACGGCCTTGAGAAAATTGAGGAATTGCCCTTCGGCTTTGAATTAACAAACAATACTTCGCTGAAGGATATAAAGGGTATTAGTAACTTAAGCTTCGTAGGGGATAAGAAAAAAGAGTATACTGGTATGGGTGTCATTGTTATAAATGGAAACACTTCTTTAAAAAATTTATCGGCATTTGGCAAAATAACGAACGCTGATTATGTGGTTATTTCCAACAATACATTGCTGCAGGATCTTGCGGGATTCAATAACCTGGAAAAGGTAACGAATACTCTGAAGATCGAAAATAATCCAGCCCTCCAGAATTTAGCAGGACTGGGTAAATTGAATTCCGTAGGCCTCTTAGGAATTTCTTTTAATAATTCTTTAGTTGATTTAAAGGGGTTAGAAAATCTAACTGTAATCAATGGACCAGGCACCGGTATTTCCTCAAACAAAAACCTTCAAAGTTTAACCGGTTTAGAGAATGTTATATGGGATGGAGGACCGATTTCAATTTTGGGGAATCCTGCTTTAATAGATTTTTGCCCTCTTAAACCCTTATTTAAGTTAGGATACAACAAAGAATTCTTAGCAAAAGACAATGCGATAAATCCCTCGCAAGATGATATAATTACCATGTGTCAATAGACGCGACAGCACCCGGTAAGCCTTTTTAATGTCGTGATAATACAAGAGCAGCCAAATCCATTGTCCCATGACTATTCTTTCTTTTGACAAGCTCC
>JBDTJV010000205.1:0-3526 GCA_039935675.1 Ginsengibacter sp.
AGGACGTTTTTATCGGCTCGAGTTCCGGTGATATTGTTTATTATAAAAATACAGGTAGTGCATCGATGCCGGTATTTACGGAGCAAACAGGATCTAATAATCCATTAAATGTAAATGTCGGATATTATTCATCCCCCACATTTGCGGATATTGATTTAGATGGAAAAAAAGATGCAGTTATTGGAATAGAGTTTTCTAGTATAATTTATTATAAAAATACCGGGACGAATGCTGCTCCGGTATTTACGGAGCAAACAGGCGCAAGCAATCCTTTCGCCGCGGTAGCTGTTTCGTCTTACGGTAGCCCCGCATTTGTAGATATAGATAATGATGGTGATCCAGATGTTTTTTTCGGCGATGGGTCTGGCGAAATTTTTTATTATGAAAATACCAGTTTACTTCTGCCACTGCAACTCTTAAGTTTCAGCGGAAATAAACAAGCAGGTTATAATGAGTTGCAATGGCAAACCGCAAAGGAAATCAATACAAAAACCTTTGAACCTGAAAGAAGCACTGACGGTAGAACTTTTACTGAAATAGGGTCTATAAATGCAGCCGGAAATGGCGGTAATAGTTACCTGTTTAAAGATAATGGGTTAAACACAGGAAAGGTTTTTTATCGCTTGAAAATGGTAGATATAGATGGCAGATTTACTTACAGCCGGGTGATATGGCTAAACGGTGAAAGAGGAGGAATAAGTATTTACCCGAACCCTGTAACGGATGTTGTAAATATACATACAGGCGATGCAACCATACTAAAAACGATGGCTGGTTTCTATGATGTGAATGGCAGATTAGTAAAGAACATTTTAATCACTAACAATCAACAGCAAATAAACATACAGCAATTGCCAAATGGAATGTACATGATAAAATTTGCAGATGGCACTTCAAAAAGTTTTATTAAAGAATAGATGATTGGATTTACTTCTTCAAGCTTGCAGAAAATTATAAAGACAACTGATAACACTATTAAACATTAAATTCTATTATACCATGAATCGTAAAAGGAATATAAGAAAAAAGAATCCTGGCTCAAACGAAGTTTTCTCTTCGCTTTTGATGATCAGTTTTATGGTCGTGGCTAGTTTTACCCCATGGCTGGTCTCCTCATGCGTTCATCTTTGATGGTTCTATCCGGTGCTGACAATTCATACAAGAATTCCAGCAGACGAACACCCGCCTGCCCGGATGACATCGGTCGGACGGGAATGACGGATTCCGGCAGGAATATTGGCTTTTTGTATTTAGCTTTTGTTATCGCAAACCATTCACGAATAGCTACCATTCACACTTTAGTTCCCGCAATCTATACATTGGGGTGAAATGTCTTCTGTCAATTACATATTTTCAGGTAGTGATATCTATTAATGGTGATCCTGTATAATTTTTTATAACAACTCAAACATTCCAAATGCAAAACTTTAAAATTACCTGGTTCATGTTTTTCCCATAAGGAAAGGCATTCAAACAATAAATTTAGCAGTGGTATTCTATATGCTTTATTGTTCTATTAAAAAGCAAGCTGTTGCCAAATTGTAGAAAGTTTGCGTAAGCGGAATTTGCAACAAACAATATATTTTTTTTAAAAAATTATTTTTATTTAAATTATACACATGAAAAAGTCAACAAAACAAATGATCTCTAAATCATCATTCAGTTCTGCTAATTCGAGTTCTATTTATTCTGTGAAACGAACTTGCAGATGTATTTGCATCATCGCTTTGTTCTTCGGTTTAGCAATGCATAATTCTTATGGCCAGTCTTCGTCTTGCAATTCAGGAAAAATAGATCCACGTGTTGCTTTTCTTGCAAACATATTTCCCGACTTAACGATGGAGCAGGAAAATGCAATGACTATTGAACAACGAAGAAAATCTACTCCACCAAATTTGCATCCCGTTCCTGCTGATAAAATGCAGTGGATTAAAATTACGGCAGACAGTATTCCGGTTGTGATTTACAAACCGGATAGTATCACTCAAGGTATGTTGCCTGTTATCATCGATTATCATGGTGGTGGCTTTATAGCGCCGTTGCAACCATGGATGTACAACATCGGCTATGGAATGGCAAACTATTACCATGCTGTTGTCTTCCAAATTGATTATGATGTAGCGCCCGAGCATAGATTTCCTGCTGCCATAACATCAAGTTATGAAGCTTTCAAATGGCTCTCTGTACATGCAAATATATTCGGGGGTGACACATCAAGAATCATGGTTTCGGGAGCAAGCGCCGGAGCAAATATTGCTGCTGTTATGGCATTGATGGCAAAAAAGGATGGCATAGTGGGAAGGATCAAGTTCGTTTCACTGTTTTGCCCGTTGGTAGATAATCCCATTAACTCAAGATACGAATCTTATAAAAAATCTGCCAAAGGTTATGTCGTTACCAAAAATGATGCGATATGGGCAATAAAAAATTATGTAGGCTCCGAGGCGACAGATACAAATGATTACCGATTGTTTCCAATTCGTGCAAAAAGTTTTGAATCGCTGCCTCCGACCCTTGTTTTTACAGCAGAGTTTGATGTGCTGCGCGATGAAGGAGAAGCCTATGCGAATAAACTAATTGCTGCAGGCGTGCCAACATCCTATAGATGCTTCCCGGGGGAGTTACATGTATTGGCTGGCCTGCCCGATGATGCAGAAGAATGGAAAATAATGGTCGGTGATACAAAAGCTTTTATGAAGAAATATTGGTAACAGAATATGCTTTTATACAGATTGCCAAAATAATTATGCAAAATGAAATTGAAACTGTTACAGAAAAACAGGTACAATGATTTTGTGATGATAGTGCCACCAACCAATGCAGGGTATTATTGACAAAGTACCTTTCCGTTCTTTATCAAAAAGTGGTGGTATTGTAAAAGCATATAAATCAGTGAAGCTTGCAGACAAGGAGCTACAGTTCTGTATCATTCGAGATAGCATCAGGTTCCCAGCAGACGAACAAATATTGACTTTTTGTATTTAGCTTCATCGTGGGTTTTTTAATCGGCTTCGGTTTGATTAAAAAGGCATTTAACAATAAACTAAAAATACTTTTATGAAAAGACGTAATTTTCTTCTTACATCATTGTTAGCAGCTCCGCTTGGTTCGTTTGCAAAATTTAAAAATTATACAAGAGTCAAAAAAGGAATATTGGTAAGAGCCGGCGAAGAACGTTTTAAAGAAACGTTCCCGATCGGTCTTAAAGTTTCATCGCAGGATACGGATGGCGATCTGTCTGTTTTAGTCAGCAAAGCACAGATTTTATTAGATAAAGAGGGCAAACCCTTACACGTTGGGCCTCCACTTCATTTCCATCTTTACCAGGATGAGATCTTTTTTATTTTAGAGGGTGAGTTTTTATTCCAGGTAGGCGATGATAAATTTAATCTGAAACCAGGTGACACATTGTTTGGACCAAGACAGGTTCCACATGCATTTGTAAACACCAGTGATACCCAGGGAAGTGTGATGACTATTTTTCAGCCATCAGGGAAGATGGAAGATTTCTTCAGGAAACTGAGGG
>JBDTJV010000206.1:0-7548 GCA_039935675.1 Ginsengibacter sp.
GCGATTTTACTCCAAATCTTGGCTTCAATGTGAATGAAGATGGACAGTTATCAAGTGAATGGGATTTCTACATGTCAGTCCCAATTGGTTTAGAGAAGCGCTGGTTTACAAAAAACGGTAGCTTTTGGAATGCTGTTGCCGGTGTGAATGTTCGGTATTATCCGATAAGGTATTATGGGGATATTCTTGGAGTAAATTACCCTGATATAAATGGAGATAATGTAGGGGTGTTGGAAATAATTGATTCAATCGGTAACAATTTACGCCCGTGGCTCAATTATAATATCGGAGGTGGGCATTCATTTCTGCTACGAAATAATAATTATTTGCAATGTAATCTGCTGGCTAATTTTTCAAATAAAAAAATGGTTGATGGAGCTTATACAATCAATGTGAGCGGCAAACCGCCAAGCACAGGAACTTATTCGGCAAACTTATCTTACATAGGTTTATCCTTCAGTTACATTTTTACAGAGCAAATAAACGACTACGAAAAATGTACGAGGAGAATTTGAAATCGAATAACTAAGCTCCGATTATTTATCGGAATGAATGGTAGAAGTCAGAAAAGAGTTTGACGATAACACCAATAACACTTATGAAAATTACATCGGTCGTACCTACATTAATATTAAGTATCTTTTTTAGTTTTGTTACGCTACAAACTTTTGCCCAAAACAATGATTTTATAAAGGAAAACATTTCTAATGCCCTTTTCAAAGGAAATTATTTTAGCTTTTATTTGAGTCCTTACATTTCGCAAAAGGGGAAGTGTATTAACCAAACAGGCTCCTATCCATTAAGCGCTTCAATATCTTCGGGTATTGAGGCTGGCGGAAATTATTTCATTAATTTCAATGAAAACTACTCATTGATAACTGGCGCTCATGCCGGATTTAGCGGAAGAAATTTTAAGTTGTTTATTTCGGGATCTGATTTCAATCCCAATCTTGCAAATGATATAAATTTCAAGGGAAGATTGACCAAAGATTTTGATCTATACCTGTCAGCGCCGGTATGGATTGAAAAAAGATGGGTTAAAAAAAATAATTCAATGTGGAATATTGACGCAGGAATCAATTTACGTTTTGACCCGAACGAGGCGTTTTATATTTATGATTATAATGGAGTTGATGTAAATGGCCAATATGTGCCGGTGCTTTATATGGATGGCCCTGTGACAAATAATAAAAAACCATGGATTAATTACAATATTGGTGGAGGATATTCCCTATTCTTATCCAACTATAATTTTCTTCGCATAAATTTAATAGCAAATTTATCCGCAACGAAAATTGTAAACTTTGATTATACCATCGACGTATCCGGCAAACCACAAAGTACGGGAACCTATTCATCTAACTTATCGTATTTTGGGTTATCTATTAATTATATTTTAACGGGAACAAATAAAAGATTATTGAAATTTTATAAAGGATTGGCTGAATATAAAAGGAAGTAATTCGCTAATAAAATTTCATTGATAAAAAAACTGTTATTGGAGCTTGTCAACTTCTTAAGATTAAAGATATCCGAAAAAGAAAAATTTACAGTAAATCAACAAATATTTCTTATTTCCAAACAGATAATCCTTCGCTGCAATTAGCACAGATGTATTACCTATTTCTGAATATACTTTGGATGATATGTATTTATTTTTTGAAGAAAATTTGTGGTTCAATTTTATTGCAGAGTAATTTTTTATTTATCGTGCTATTAATAATTGAAAACGATGCGCCTATCGAATCATAAAATATTTTTTTTAAAATATTTGGAGAAGTGATTAATAATATCGATGTTTAGTCTTTGAAATTATTCTAATTAAAAACTAAAACTTATTGTTTATGAAAAAGCTACTTTCTGCTCTTTTGATTATTTTTTTGGAAGTGTAGTTAACTTTGCCTGCACTAAAATGAATTTAAATAATCCTGCTGCCGAAAATCTTGCTACCGATAAAGTAAAGCCTAACGTAATTGATTGCGGAATCGGATATCATTGGGATTTCTATCTTAAAAAGTGTGTTCAAACTTGTTCTACTGGTTACCACAATGATTCAATTACGGGTGCTTGTGTTATAAATGGCGGTGGCTCCGGCGGTACTATAAAGGTAATTACCAATCCAAATAATCCCTATGACTACATTGGCAGTGAACATAATTCCGGGTTGTCCTATGTCCTTAACGAGTTGGGCGGACCTTCAACAAATAATTCACTTATATTAAATGCCGATATTAGTTATATGCAAACTCTTGGTTACACTTCAGCACAAGTAGATACTGCATATAACCAAGGTGTACGTTTAGGGTATTTTCCTTTTACAAATGTTCCCGAATTGGATTCAGCTGGAAATCGAATGTACTCACAAGGAAAAATAAGTGCAACTGCTAATAACTATGTGCAACAAATTTATACTCTTGCAGTGAATAACTTAAATCAAAATGTTGATTCAGTACCTTATTCTACGATTTCCTCAAGTTATACAACCTTTTCAAATGGTTTAATTAGTTTGGAATCTTCTATCAAAAATAATGCAAACTTAACAAGCACTGAAAAAATTGGGCTTCTTTCAAGTTGTTCGATAGGTAGATACAGTGCATCATATTGGGCAAATTATATAATTAATGAAGGAAGTGGCCAAGTGTATATGTAGTAGCCAAAGCAAAGCATGGTTTTTGGTATTGGTTTAGAGCTGTAGTTTGCGATGTTTGCGGCGGTATTGTCGGTTCACTTACCCCTGCGCCCGTTTTGGGAACGATAGCTGGCGCAATTGGAGGTTCAGCGGCAGTACTAGATGTAAACTAAACTGCTAAATCATAATATTTGGTACTATGAAAAATAAATTATCCGTATTCACTTTCATTCTGTTACACTGTCCAATATTTAGTCAGGCTCAAGTTATCCATGGAGCTCCAAAATATAAGTTCCTTATTGATTATAAAAAACATTTTGGACATTTAATTTTAAATGACGGCCAAAGCATTACAGGAACTTTTGAGTATTCCTATTTCGAATTTCCAGTTCGCAGTTTCAAATATTATTCGGACTCCGTGAAACTGATAAAACGATATAAAAAATCTGAAATAAAGAGTATAACGTTTGCAGGTTCAGATACTACTTTATCAAATAGAGATTCAACGTATTTTATTAAGATCGATAAATCTCTGTATAGGCAATTAACTTTTGGGTCAATTAAGATTTACGATCCTCTTATTAATGTAAATGAAAAAGATGATTTAATTTATTCAGATTTAGTTGTTCTTGAAAATAGTAAGCCAAAAAATTTTCATTCGGAAAAGAAGATTTTAAAATACATTGAAGACAAACTAAAAGAAGAAAATATTGAACAGAAATTCAAATCAGTTAAAGAATCAATAAGGTATTTGAATTTTGCGAAACCAGATAGGGAACGATAGTATTGTTAACAGTTTTCTCTTACAATATTAAAACTATGTACAATTTCCTCCTAATTCTTTTAATAATGATTGCAGGCGCTACGAGCCATAAATACGATATTCATTTTGAAAAACATCCGGGAACATTAATTTTGAATAATGGCCAAATTATTAAAGGAGATTTCAAATATGCTACCTGGGAGTTCCCTTCCGGGAATTTTAAATATTATTCAAATGCAGGAAAAGTAATAAAGCGGTATAAAGAATCTCAAATAAAAAGTATAACCCTTGCAGGTTCAGATACTACTTTATCAAAAAAAGATTCAACTTATATTATGGTGATTGGCAAATTATCCTTTTTTACATCATCTTTGTACCGGCAATTAACTTTCGGGCCAATTAAGATTTACGACCAGTTGATAAATGTAAATGAAAGGCGTGGTTTAGTTTATTCAGATTTAGCGGTTCTTGAAAATAATAAGCTAAGATTTTATTCTAAAAGGAAGTTTTTAAAGTATATTGAAAATAAGCTAAAAGAAAAGAACATTGAAAAATCGTTTAAATCAACCAAAGAAGCAATAAGATATTTGAATTTTGCTCAACTAATTATGAGCGATAATAAATAATTGAAAACAATCATTATTCCGTAGAGAAAAAGCACGCAAAAGATATTATATCCCAACATTAAAAAAGTGGTGCTCGCAGGAAGTGATCATTGGTTAACAAATAGGGATACTTATTTTATTGTTCATGACAAAAGCAGGCAATTTTACCGGCAACTGACTTTCGGTAAGGATTTTCAATTGTACGACGGCTTTTTTAATACGAATGGATATGTTGGTTTGGTAACAAATTATTCGTGGTTAAAACAAAGAAAGGCTTTGTAGCATTTAATAATTCAGATCGATTAAAAAAATGGCTCAAAGAAAATTATCCAGATGAAATAAAGTGGAATGATAATATTACCATACAGGATATAATCAGGCAATTAAATGGTAAAATATAAAATTCTTTTCTAGTAAACGGACAAATAAGCCTTATTTCCAAACAGATAATCCTTCACTGCAATTAGCACAGATATCAATATTCTTGCGGCTGGAAGTAATGTCCTGGCGGAATTGCTTATACTTTTTATTTTGCCAGATTTCTTTAAATGATTCGTTTTTCAAATTCCCCAAACGGTGTGTGGCATCTTTATCAAAGCAGCACGGAACTACCATTCCATCCCAGGTAATTACGTTTGCCTGCCAAAGCTTCCAGCAATGGTTTTGTAATTTATTTTTGGCCGTGTGTTTTCCTTCCGCACCTTTTTTGTAGCGACTGTATTTTTCGTTTTCAGGGATCAGTTGATTTGGATCATTTTCGTAATCGTAAACCTGCGCGGTTTTAAAACGAACTTCAACTACGCCCACTTCTTTTGCCAGTTTTTTTACATCTTCTATCTGGTGTTCATTGGGCTTTACTACCAAAAATTGAAAAAATACAAAGGGGGTTTTGCTCTTTAATTCTTTTTTCCATTTTACAATATTTCTGGCGCCTTCTATTACTTTATCAATATTTCCTTCGCGACGATATTGTTGGTAAACTTCCTGCGTAGTTCCATCAAGAGAAATGATCAACCTGTCCAATCCGCTTTCCACGGTTTTCTTTGCCATTTCATCTGTCAAAAAATGTCCGTTTGTAGAAGTAGCAGTGTACAAGCCTTTGGAAGAAGCATAAGAAACCATTTCCAAAAAGTTTTTATTGAGGTATGGTTCGCCCTGGAAATAGAAGATCAGGTACAAAATATCTTTATGAATTTCATCGATCGTTTTGAAGAAAAAATCCTTTTTCAACATGCCTCGCGGTCGTGTAAATTCCCTAAGTCCGCTTGGGCATTCCGGGCATTTCAGATTGCAGGATGTGGTGGGCTCAAACGAAATAGAAACCGGTAGTCCCCATTGGACCGGTTTCTTTATTAATCTTGTAATTTGATAACTGGAAAAAACTTTGGCTGCATTCCAAACTCTTCTGAAAGTGAGTTTGGATAAAAAATTGATACTATCATTATAATTTACCTCGGGCATCTTTCAAAGATACTATGTATAGAAATAAGTAATAGCGGGAAATTACAATGCACTGGCAGAGGTAATATCTGAACCAGACGTATCAGTCAATGCCAATTGAACAGTTGGAACTGTATTAAAATTCATTTTTCCTTTTAAAAACTGCTCATAATTAGCTGAAATTACATTTAATGCAATAAATTTCATCACAAAAATCCTGGTTTCATTAGGAAGATATTGTTTAATATCCCAAAAATCAGGGTTAGAAACATTTGATTTTTTTATAGCAGATCTTACGCCACCCTGTCCGCAATTGAATGAGGCAACGGTAAGCAAAAGGTCGTCATTGAAAAAATCAAGTTGATCGCGAAAATACTTAGCGGCAGCAACGGTTGATTTAACGAAATTTTTTCTTTCATCACTTTTTCCACCTGTATGAAGGCCATATTCCCTGGCCAATTGGCCCATAAACTGCCAATATCCTACAGCTCCTGCATTAGAAACTGCATTGGCACTGAAATTAGATTCAAGCGCTGGTAACATGCGCATTTCCTGGGGAACATCATAATCTTCAAAAATGTCGGCCATTTTTGGGAAATATTTTTTTCCGCGATTGAACATATATATAATGTAACTACGTTCATTTTTGGAATATTTTTTTACATAATTCTTACTTTCATCGCGATGTTCCTGTAAGCTGACAGGGTAAACGACTGAGTGTGCATAATTTGCATTCAGAATGTTTGTTGTTGGATTTGAAATAGAATCTGTGGAAAAATCGGAGAAATTGGTGGCGTTGACGCCGATAATATCTTTTGCCGAAGTGCTAAAGCCAATTATAAAAGGAATTATAATCAACGTTAATAAGCTCTTTGATTGAATATTTTTCATTAAGAAATTTTTTTCGAGTCAAATAATTATTACGTTAGGTTAAACGCAAATGGTAGAATAGACTTCTGGGTTTAGTGAATAAATTGATGTTGTTATACTATAATGAGTTGTTTTTATTTTTATGTTTCCTATTAATTGCAAGAACCGTGCAAAAGTAACCGTCAAAATTTTAAAAAGAAAGCTTTTTGTTAATCGACATGTTAAAACGATTGGTAATGAACAATTTTCTCTAGCTGTAATTTTAAATTTTTAGTTTTCTTTAACAAAATACACAAAAAAAGTTACAAACAAATTATTTTTTAATTTAATTTTTCTAAGTGATAAGGAGTTTAAGATAAGCCTCATTCAAAAATTGCTCAATCTTTTAAAATTTGATTTTTTATCAAATTGAGGGAAATTAGATCAGTTTCTATTTAAACTGAGAATTTATTGTCCTTGTGGTAAGTTTGTAAAAAATACTGAAAGCAATGATCAATTGCATTTTTTAGTAAGCTAACAGTTGTGGCACGAAAAAAGAAACGTTCTTCCGGCTCATTTTTTAAAATATTGTTTTGGCTTTGCCTGCTGATCGGGGCTATTTATTTATTAGTCAAATATTTTACACCAAAGCCACATGTTATTTACCCTGGTTTTCAAATTGAAATTCCAAACGGTTTTGAAATTCATGGTATTGACGTAAGCAAATATCAAAATGTAGTTAATTGGAAAGAAGTAAAAAACATGGAAGAGGATGGAATCAAAATTGGTTTTGCTTTTATAAAAGCGACAGAAGGTACAAGTATTGTTGACGATCAGTTCAGAAGAAATTGGGTGAAAGCTGAGGAACAGAATATTCCTAAAGGAGCCTATCATTTTTTTATTGCTACCCGCAGCCCGAAAAAGCAGGCAGATAATTTTATCCAGATAGTCAATTTAAAACCCGGTGATATGCCACCGGTTTTGGATGTGGAAAAAAGCCTGGGTGTTTCAGTACCAGTTATGCAAAAAAATGTAAAGGCATGGCTGGATGAAGTAGAACAACATTACGGAACCAAACCGGTCATTTATACCAACATAGCTTTTTATCAAAGATATTTTCAAACCGGTTTTGAAGAGTATCCTTTGTGGATTGCGCATTATTTACAGCCAGACAAGCCGCGGATCGAAAAGAGCTGGGTTTTTTGGCAACACAGTGAGAAAGGCCGCGTTGATGGAATTAATGCCCCTGTTGATTTTAATGT
>JBDTJV010000207.1:0-10686 GCA_039935675.1 Ginsengibacter sp.
ATGAGAAAGGCATCCCACCATTTACATTTCTTTATAGAGTTTTTATCAATTTTATTGCAGCTAATTCGATACACATATAAGGTGTAAATGTGGCAATTAAAAATTTTAAATTGATCAAAAAAAAAGGGGGATATTACTTCTTAAATAAAACTGAATCGCCATTAATATGAAAAAGAATTTTATAAAAACAAGATTATTGAAATAAAAAATTCTGCGGTCAAATAATAAAAGTTAAGAGGAAAGTATGAATTACAAAGTTATTTCCTGTCTAAAATCTTATCTAAACCGTAATCTATAGTAAACAAACAAATAAGCCGGATTTTTATTTCACCTGATCATCCGTTGTTTGTCTTCAGTTTATAAACAACTAAGATTACGTTTCGTTTTGCAAAATTCAATTTGTTCTATTGCGGCAATAATACCTGGTCTATTACATCGTAAATGCCGTTCACTGCCAGGTTATCCATACTTACCGAATTGGCGGCAGTGCCCGAAAAGGGAGCGCCACCCGGAGGAAATGTACCAAGGCCTGTAAATTTAAGACTGCTTACAAATGGACCGGTAAAAGTTGCCTGTGCCATTAATCCCGGATGAATGGCAACTGCTGAATTTATAAGCGTTTTATAGAAAGATGGTGTAGTGGAAAAATTGTTTGAAAACACCCTGATATTTGGCTCGTAAGCTCCTGTCCACGGATTAGGTGATGCCAAAAAATGATAAACTAATATTCCCCTGACACTTGCCGCAGGAAGTGTTCCGAAAAGTGCAGGATTACTAAATACGTCCGGAGATGAAGAAAGCTGTGTAGCCGTTTGCGCAGCTGCAGCCTGTGGATATCCTTGATGCAAAAGAAAACTATAAGCAGTTCCAAAAATCAACGTTTGAAAGGCCGCATTATTTGGTGCCAGCACGGTCATATTGGTTACTGCATATCCTAATAAGGAATCTAACTTGTTTAAGCCAACCTGGCCGCTATCAGCCCTCGCTATGGCTGCTTTGAAATAAGTCAGTTGCGGATTGCTGTAAATGGCATCTTTTAAAACCTGAGAAGGAGGGGCAACGATAGCAGCAACCAAATGAACCACTCCGTTTTTCAATAAAATATCCGGCTTTACAACGGGAATATTATTATCATAAAACAGATTATTTGAAATAGAAGGGAAAGTGGTTAAATTAAAGGGAATTGGTGTACCGGGTAATGTTCCTACATTAACCGAAGTAGGTAGTTGTTCATTAGGAAATTTAGTAGAAATGTCTTTGGAAGCAAATTGTTGTCCCGGGATAATTGCATAACCCACAATGGCGCCGAGAGTAGTTAATGGCAGCGCATTCACCACATCGATGGATGGAATTCCCGAAAGCCGGAAAGCATTATTGTTGGGTAAAAACACAGTGAATACGGTGCTGTCTAATCCTAACGCAGCCAACTTGCCGGTTTTGGTAGCCGCCGCAGCAAAGAAGCTATAACTGGTGTCTGAGCTGATCATCTGGCCAATAGAAGTTGTGCTGCTGTTTAAAGGTGAATAAATAGCAGGCGTTGCATTTGGCAATTCCTTGTTACAGGAAATCAAGAAAACCAGCGCTATTGAAAAAAGTAAACGGTAATTTATGATTATTTTATTTTGCATGTCTTTTGATTTGAAATTTGTAATGAGATTAAAAAACATTATATCCAATACTTACATAATAAAGTCCTCCAATGGCAGGATTTCCAAAACCATCCCGGTAATATTGGTTTAGAATATTGGTACCCCCAATTTTCAATAACACTTTTGGATCAAAAAATTTATAGCTGATTTGAGCGTCTACTGCCTGGTAGGCTGGTACTGGCCCATTGGCAAAATCGCTCTGGTATTCGATCTTATCCTGCCAACGATACCTGACATTAAATCCAAACCTGTTTTGCTTTCCAAATCCAATATTGCTAAAGCTACCGCCATATCTATAGGCGGGAGTATTAAATTGAGGAATATACCCTACCGGAACATCATCAAGATGGTCAGATGATACATTGGCTTCCACTAAGAAATTATGGGGTAATGAATAAGTTAATCCCAATCCAAAACCATAGGTAGTCACATTTCCGGATATATTTGTTGGGACAGAATAAGTGGTTACCAAAGCAGGGTTACTTAAATTAGCTCTGACTGTAGCAGTGTCAGTAAAAACACTTTTATCTCCATTTACTGATTGGGCTACCAAAGTTCTTGAAATAAAATTGTGATAGGTACCATAATATCCATATAAATCTACCAGCAATCTTTTTTGAAACAAAAGCCCTTTATAACCTGCCTCAAAAGAATTCACAGACTCCGCCTTGAATTTGGCAAAAGTCCTTACCTGGGGTGATCCTGCAAACAGGTTATTATCAATTGCATATACAGGATTGGTATCGAAATGATAGTATTGCTTAAAAGTTTCCAAACCTCCAATCAATGCCGTGCCACCACCTACTCTTAAATTGATCCATTGTTGTTGCGTAGAACCAAACCGATACGCCTGCTGGTAAGATAAACGGATGTTATTATCTTCTGCTACTTTAACTACTGCAGAAAAACGGGGCGTGAACCTTCCATCAAAATTTTCGTTTTTATCATAACGACCTGAGGCGATCAGTTTCAAATGGTCGTTCAGAATATTTTTGGTTGCCTGGATATAAGCGCCGTATTCATTGATCGGAATTTTTCCGGTAGAATCTGCGAAGAGAGTTCCTTCAGAATTCAGTACATATCTTTTGTAATTCGCTCCTACTAAAACATCTGCCACTTTTGAAGTTTTAGGAGAAAGATCATATTGTCCTTCTACATTGTAAAGATTTGTTTTATCTACAAACAACCCTCCGCCTTTAGAAATAGGAATACTTCTTACCTGGTCAAAAAGTTTTTTAAATTCTGCGGATCCAGGAGCCGGCCTCCCGATATCGGCAACTGCCCGTGCAGCATTATGTGCAGCCAGGTCAGATTCTCCGGCGATTTTCGCATTTAAAAAAGCGAAAGCATATTGTGCGTACCAGCCATCTGAGCCTCCACTTGGCTTCCACGCTTCGTTTACCAGCCTGGTAGTAACAGTCGCATTATAAGAATTTCCGGCATTTTCCTGGGTAGTATATGCTCTTACAAACCAGTGGGGATTCATCAGTTCCAGCTTATATTGCCCGATCTTTAAATTCAATAATGAATAACGGTCGCTTCCAGTATAAACCGTGTTTCCCGTGCCCCAATATCCTTCTGCATTGAACGCAGTATTTTGCGTGATCTTATAGCTTGCTTCTCCAAAAACTTTTAAATTAAAAGTGTTCGGATTTACAATATCTTTTTCATCGTAACCTGTTCTTGAAACAGGTATAGATGCCGGCATGGCATTAATGTAAGGTGCGTAAAACGGAGCAGCCTGTGCGAGTGGATTCAAGACATTACTCTTAATATCAGCAGTCGTTTCATCACCATACACATTTACGCCATCATAATTTGGATCGGTTGAGCGTGTGCCTGCTTTTAAACCTCCGGTGGTAGCTAAACGATCATAATCACGATAATCATTAGCCACCCAATCTTTTGCCTGTACGAATTCTCCGCCAACTTTAAAAGCAAATTTATCACTGACCTTTTTTGCCCATCTGAGTGACAAATTATAGTAGGGTGAGGCACCCCTGTCGTTATTATTTATATTCATTACCCCGCTTTTTGCTTCAACCGAAAGCCCCTGGTAGCGAAATGGGTCTTTACTATTAATAATGATCGCACCATTCATTCCTCCTGGTCCATACAATGCGGAAGAGGCACCCGGTAATAATTCCACACTTGCTACATCCAAATTGGTTAAACCAACAACACTTCCTACAGAAAAATTCAAACCAGGTGCCTGGTTATCCATCCCGTCTACAATCTGGTTAAGTCTTAAATTACCGCTACCGTTAAAACCCCTGGTAGTCGGCGAGGAAAAGGTTAAGGAAGCTGTAACCATATCTACCCCTTTTAATTTTCCAATGATATCATAGTAAGATACCTGCGGAGAATTGCGGATATCAGTAGCGCTGATTCGTTCTATGGTTACCGGCGATTGTAAAATACTTGCAGGAGTTCGTGTTGCTGAAACGACTACTTCCTGGCCTAAAGTACTCACAGATTCAAGGCTGACATTTACTGCAACTTTTTCATTATTTACCTGTATTTCCTGGGTGCTGTAACCGATAGAGGAGATGACAAGCGTAACGGGTAGTGAACCTTTAATATCAAGTGTAAAATGTCCTTTTTCGTCCGTATAGGTTCCCTCACCGGTTCCTTTTACAATGACAGAAACTGCAGGAATTCCTTCATTACTGGTTTTATTGGTCACCTCTCCTTTGATGGTAGTTTGCTGTGCAACTGCGATAAGTGAAAAAATATTTGCAATAAAAAAGATACTGAAAAATTGTAAGGATTTTTTCATAGCAACGGTTGTGGTTTTAAATGAATCAGCAAATTAAGACTTGTAAATTGAAATAAAAATTTTTTTTAAAATGTATTCTTTCTTTTTCATTTCTTGTCTTTTATAAATATTTAATCTGCATTTTTGCAACTTATTATTTATAACTATGGAATCAAATTTATTTCGAGATCAAACTAATTTTTATAAAGGAAAGGTAAGAGATGTTTATACTATCAGTGATCGCTTATTAGTAATGATTGCGAGCAATCGCATTTCGGCCTTTGATGTGATATTGCCAAAGCCAATTCCCAACAAAGGACAAGTATTAAACCAGGTCGCCGCTTATATGTTGAATGCCACAAAGGACATTTGTAATAACTGGTTATTAACAACGCCGGCTCCCAATGTTTCCATCGGTAAAAAATGCATCCCTTTTAAAGTGGAAATGGTTGTCAGGGGAAATCTTACAGGCCACGCCTGGCGTACCTATGCTGCGGGTGAAAGAACTTTATGCGGAGTGCAAATGCCCAACGGATTGAAAGAGAACGATTATTTTCCAAAGCCAATTCTTACTCCTTCGACCAAAGCAGCAGAGGGGCATGACGAGGATATTAGCAGGGAAGAAATTATCGCCAGAGAAATTGTTGGCAAAGAAGATTATGAAAAGTTGGAGAAATACGCTTTGCAACTTTTTGCAAGAGGAAAAGAGATCGCCGTAAAACGAGGATTAATTTTAGTGGACACAAAATATGAATTTGGAAAATTGGGTGATGAAATTATTTTGATTGATGAAATCCATACGCCCGATAGTTCCAGGTATTTTTATGCCGACGGATTTGAGGAAAGGCAGGCAAAAGGAGAGAAACAAAAACAATTAAGTAAGGAGTTTGTAAGAGAATGGTTGATTGAAAATAATTTTATGGGAAAAGAAGGCCAGGTAGTGCCGGAAATGACGGATGAATGGATTTCGCATATCCGAAGTCGTTATATAGAGCTTTATGAAAAACTGATCGGTGAAAAATTTGTTCCGCAAACGTTGAATGATGAGGAAACGAAGGAAAGAATTCAAATTTCTTTAGATGATTTGAAAATGTAAAAATGTGCAAATCTGGTAATGTGAAAATCAAAGCAAGCCAGTAAAACAATAAATAATCACGATTCTTATTTTGCATATACCCTGACATGAAAGATTTTCTTTTATGATCTCATAAATATGTCTTTTAAACTTATCTACAAATGTTTGAGATTTGATTAATTTTGAAAAATGGAAATTGAAACTCAAAATGTTGGCAAACTTATCCGGAAATGTGTAAATGAAATAGACAACGATGCGGAAATTATTCTGTATGGTTCAAGAGCTCGTGGTGATAGGCGAAAAGATTCCGATTGGGATATTTTAGTGCTAACTGGTTATCCGGCTAGTATATCAAAAGAAAAAATGTTTAGAGATAAACTATATGAACTCGAGTTAGAAATAGGTGAGCCAATTTCTATCTTTATCTTTTCTAAACAAGACTGGAAATCCACACAAAGCATTACTCCTTTTTATAAGAATGTTACCAGCGAAGGAATCCAATTATGATTTTAGAAGAAAGAAAAGATATGCAAAATATAAAATTGAAGCCGCATATCGGACCTTTGATGCAGCAAGAGTTTTGGCGGAAAATGGATTTTGGAATTCCGCGGTTAACAGGTTATATTATTCATTATTTTATGCTGTAAATGCACTTTTAGTTATGAATGAGATTCAAACAAAATCTCATTCAGGATCAAGGGCTCAATTTTCTAATCTTTTTGTGAAAAAACATAAGTTTGATATCAAATATGGCAAATTATACTCTCAACTTTTTGATTGGAGACAAAAAGGTGATTACGGTAATATTTTTGATATGATTCAGAGAGCGTAAAGCCGTTATTTAAACCAGTTAGGGAGATGATAGAATTGATAGAACAAAAAATCAGTAAACAAACAAATAATTGATATTTCTATTTTGCTTACCGCTTTCGTAGAAATGTTTTTAATATTAATTTCGCGGCTATGTCTTTGTCTCTTTTTAATCCCTTCGAAACTTTGCATTTTGATCCGGCTACTTGTTTTTTAACGGGTGTTGATTTAAAGTCTGCGGATGAACAAATTTCTATTTTTCCTGATTGGGTTCTTGACCGTTTTTCTTTGAGGGATAAGAGGTTTAAAATGCTGGACCAGGTTACAAGGATTCATTATGAAGATTTAAAGCTACCTGCATCTCCTGAAGTGAAACAGGCATTTGACAATTTGGAGAAAGAAATCAAAGAAGCATTTGATTCAGGTTATGATGCAGTGAAAAATATCCCATCCGAGAGGTTGTTTCTTTGGATGGGAAGATTTGTTTATGGTGTATTGTATAATGATATCAATTTAGAAATTCAACGTTCATCAAAGAGGCCTGGTAGCAAAGGATTTGAAATGTCAACCTTGCTTCGCGAAAAATTGGGAAAATTTCATTTAATGTTACAGTCTCTGGTGGTTGCGATGGAATTTAAAGGTTTGAAACCCTGGACCATTGATATAGTTAAAGTCAAATATTCAAAAGATACTTTTAATTACAAAGACGAACCTACTAACCTTAATTTTTCATTGGGTATGAACGGATTTGGTATCATCGCCTGCCTGCAGGATAACGGAGCAATTGGAAAAAAACAGCAGGATATTATCCGGAAAATCGATGAGAAACTTTTACATCCGATCCAGTTTGAGGAACTTTGCGCACGATTTCTTTATTCAAATTATTTATTGAAAAAACGGCCTCAACATAATATCCAAGCTGCCGATGAAAAATTAATTATTGAATCGTTGCCCATGGATGAAAGTATTGACTATCCTCTCTTTGGAGAATGGAGCGATGATATGTTTGCCCAGGTTTTAGCAGGTTACTGGGAGCCATGGGCATTTGAAAAGAAAGCAATTTACACATCTCCTGATTCACCTTTAAGCTTTTTAGAAAATGATTTTACACATCAATTAATAGACCCTGAATCAGTTTCTTTGCCTTATTAGTCAGGGTTTATTTCGTAATATATTTTATCTTTCTTCTAATAATTTATGATAATATGTTTAGAAAAACAATTGCAGAAAAGGTAGAAGGTAATAAGAATTATTTCCGGTTCCGCGGGCATGAAGTGAGGCGCATCGAAGCGTTTAGCGACGCAGTATTCGCCTTTGCTGTTACGCTTTTAATCGTTAGTCTGGAAGTGCCAAAAAGTTTTGAAGAGCTGATGACAACAATTCGGGGATTTTTTGCTTTTGGAGTCAGCTTTGCCTTACTAATGCTGGTTTGGTATGAACAAAATATATTTTTCAGGCGCTATGGTTTGGACGATCTTAAAACAATCGTTCTTAATTGCATACTTATTTTTTTAGTTTTGTTTTATGTATATCCCCTTAAGTTTCTTTTTACCCTTATATTCAGCAGCCAAATATATTTATCTCAACAATCTCCATTAGCCATAAAGCAAGATGATGTCCCTCACCTGATGATTATTTACGCGTTAGGATATATGTTGATTTACCTTATGTTCATTCTTTTATATCTCCATGCTTTGAAAAAAGCGAAAGAGATCGAGTTAACCGACCTGGAAAAATTTGAAACGAAAACAAAACTTTTTAAGAATTATATTCTCGTTACAATTGGCTTCATATCCATATTAGTTGCACTGCTTGTTTCTCCGGGGCAAGCTGGTATTGCAGGATTAGTTTATGTTATAATCGGCCCTGCTTTAAGTTTTTTCTACTCTTACCGTGCACGAAGGAGAAGGAAATTATTTATTTCTGTTAATTAAAAAAAGGGATAATATCTTTCAATCTATTACTATTTAATAGAGGCTTCCTCATTCCATTTATTGTATTGTTAGAAATGTATTTCCTCATTCATTTCATAACATGGCAATTATTTATAAAAATTTAATTTTCAGCAAAATCTTCTTTCTGATTCATGTAGAGAAGTAAGCAGTAATGATCTTTTTTGGGATCACTTTTCAGATTAATTAAACAATTGTTTAAAATTTTTCAAATGGATTGTTATCAGTTCGTTATAACTATTTTTTGGCCGTTGATTTTTGGGTCATTCTGCATCTAATAAGGTGAGATTAAAAACAATCAAAAAAGAAATTATATGAAAAAAATATTAATAATAGCGGTTGTAAGTATGATTACTTTAACCGCTTCCGCACAGCGAATTGGTCATAGTTCAGGAATGCATTCTGTTGCTCATGCAACGCGGGTATTTATAGTTCCAAGCGTTGGTTTTGGATATGGTTATGGATATGGGTATCCTTATATGAGTTATCCCTTTCTTGGCTATCCTTTTATGGGTTACCCTTCTTATCCATATTACGGATCCAGGAGATCACCTGCTCAATTAAATATGCAAATTCAGGAAATAAAAAATGAATACCGTGACCAGATAAAATCAACAAGAAAGGATAAAAGTATCAGTAAAACCGAAAGGAAACAGCAAATCCGCAATTTAAAATCTGAAAGAGATAAGGACATATTGAATACAACTATAAATTACAGGCGGCCGGTTCCACGAATGAATAATCAAAAAAATCCCGGAACATTGAATCATGGGAATCAGCAGCAGAATAATAGTTCAAGTCCAAATAATAATTCAAACCAGGATAATAATTCAAGCCAGGGGAATAATCAAAACAGCCAGCTTCAGCAAGGGCAGTTTTAAAGATAGTAATCAGGGTTATAAATGGGAACCAACAAGGGATGCACTTAAAAAGGCATCCCTTTGTTGTATTTGAAAATAGAGAAGATATTTAGATATTTCTTATAATCCTGAATAATAATCATAACCTCTTTCATACCAATAATCGGGTGGGGGAGTATTGCTGAAAAATATAGTTCCTATTCTTTTCAGGCTTTTAATTCCATATTTAACAGGTATCATTAAACGAAGCGGGTAACCCTGTTTCAGAGGAAGAGGTTTTCCATTCATTTCATAACATAGTAAAGTTTGCGGATGCATCATACTCGCCATATCAATTCCCACATAATATTGCTTATCCGGAGTAAACAGTCCTGCGTAATTCATTTGGCTTTGGGACAGCAAATTATATCTCTTTGCAAAAACACTGAATTTTACACCACCCCAATGCGAGATCTGGCTCCAACCTTCAATACATTTAAAATCAAAGGTGATTTCAGTTTTAGGCAAGGCTTTTATATCATCCAGCGTTAAGAATAAAGTATCACCCGGGCTTTTTGCTATTTTTAATTTCCAGGAGCTGTCCAAAGCACTTTTCAATCCGAGATCGCCATTGAATCTTACGTTTCTTGCTCCGGCAGATTCCGGATAGGTCTTTACAAGATGGTTATTACTTAATACTTTTGAAAAGACTTTTTCATCAAGGCTTAAAATTTTTCTGATCGGTTTTGGCGAACCGGCAATATCCGGTTGTCTATGAATCCATTTCCATACAAATATGGCTGCAAAAATTGCAAGGATAAAAATGACAAAAGCAATGATTGATTTTCTATTAAATTTTTTTGATGAAATTTCTATTTGCTCCTGGTCTTTCAACATACAAGATTGTTTTTTATTATTGGTTATTGGTTGTCCGGCTGATCCTCAGGAGGAATTATTTCTTTATCGTCAGTTGGTATTATCGGTTCATTATCATCAAAAGGAATTACAGTAATTTTCTCTGCGACAACCGGTATGATAACCAGATTTTTTTTATTTTCTCTTAAAACAAACAAGCCCGTCACCATGCTTTGAAAATTATTCCAACCTGCTAATATTACCTGGATTAAGTGCACAAGAAAGAACAAACTAAAAAGTATCGTCAGCGTGAAATGCTCAATCCGGGCCCATTCATAGCCGCCAAGAAGGGAGGTTAACGCTCCAAACTGAACCGGCTTATAAATTGACAATCCTGTAAGAACAGAACCCAGTCCCATGAAAATGACAAGGGTGTAAGCGATCCTCTGTGCGGCATTATATTTTTTTTGCTCTGGTACTTTTTTGGTCAAATGCAGATCGTTCAGCACTACAATTGCAGATTCTTTTAAAGATTTTCTATCAGGGAAAATATACCGCCATTGACCTGAAAAAATTAAATACAAAACATAAATTAATCCATTAATTGCGAACAGCCACATGAATACAAAATGTATATCCATTCCTTCTGCTAACCGAAAAGGAATGTTCAAGGCTTCGTAAAAACTTTGTGGAAAAAATTTGAGAATTGTTTTACTGCCCCAACCAATCCTATAAATATCATTGGCCC
>JBDTJV010000208.1:0-3738 GCA_039935675.1 Ginsengibacter sp.
GTTTTAGGAAAAGGAATTTTGCCGGTAAAAGAAATTGTAGATCTTTTCAGGGAAAAAGGCGGCACTACCGAATTTATCATTGAGCAGGAATCTTACCAGGGTATTACTCCTCTTGAAGCCTCTAAACAGGATCTGGAGGTTATGAAAAGTTGGGGATATTGAATGATATCATAATCAATGTAAGGAAATGAATACAAAACATTTGATACCAAAAAATAAAGGATTTTGTAGCAAAAGATATTTGTTCCTATGGCTCATTCTGATAGCGGAAGTTTCTTTTGCCCAAAATAAAGCCGGGGACAATGCACCTGAAATAAAAGTCACCGATTGGATTCAAAATAAACCAACAAGTATATCTCTCAAAAACAAATTCGTTATTATTGATTTCTGGGCAACATGGTGTGCTCCGTGCCTTGCTTCAACACCTCATATGAATAAACTGGCAGAAGAAAACATGGGAAAATCCAACCTCGTATTTTTAGCGATGAGTGATGAGAAAAAAGAGAAGATACTTCCCATTTTATCGAGAATACCTTTTAAGGCAGCCGTGGTAACAGACACAACAGAACAAACCCAAAATGCCTACAAAATAGAAACAATTCCCTATTGCATAATAATAGATGATAAAGGTATTATACAATGGACAGGCGATCCTAAAGAACTGACAAATAATATTATACAAAGAATATTACTAAGAAAATCTGTTGACCTAGCCACAGACAGCAAAGAAAAAATAGAACCCGGATATATTAATAGGCAGTATGATTCTCTGCGAGTTACCTACCGTGGTATTTTTGATAATAATAGTATTGGAGAGTATTTCAATATGGGACCTTTTTTGAGCGAAGGTTTAGGTTCTAATTATAGTCGCAATAATACATTCGACTTAGAAAAGATAGAGATCGGAGTAAAATTAAAAGATATTTTTTCAACATTACTTTCAGTAAGCAGCGCCCAAATTTCAGTGCCTGCAGCTATAGATAGTTTGTACACTTCCTTTTGTTATAAAAGCAAAACCAAATTAAAAAATGAAGATGTTTTAAATGTTCTACTCAATAATACCCAATTAACTTGCAGGAAAAACGATTCAATCCGGGAAATAATTTCTTTAGAAGTGGATGATGCAAGCCTTTTGAATGTAAGCCACCAGCAGGCCGGGTCAACTCAAGAGAGTCACTTAAGTTCGTCAGAGGATGGAAGGTTTATTTCAATGGGTAATTTTGCGCTTCCTTATATTATTTCTGCTTTAGAAGAAAGGTTTAATTGCCCGGTAATATTAAAAAACGCATTCTCTTTCGACAAGCCGGTAGATATGATACTTGAGACCGGCGATTTCATTGATCTAAAAAGAAGCCTGGAGATATATGGCATAACTGCAAAAAAAATAAAACAACCGGTGGTTTTTTACACTTTCGTTCGGAGATAAAATTGTAAAAATTTCGGATTTAGATTCGGATATCATAATTATTCCGATTAGAAAGTTTGTAAGACTTAAAGTAATTTTGTTTTATTGAGCCAGGTATTTTTGTCGCAAAGCTTTGTTATTATCGTATCCTGTCGAAACGTGATCTGACTATTTTTTTTCTGTAAGCACATTTTATGGATAGATTCGGCCAATCAAACCTTCACAAGACGTTCCGAATGAACCTTTGTGTTCTTTGTTGAAAATTTCTACCCAAGAAAAGTCCCTAGGGGACTAACAAAAATCTTCAACATATAGCTACGTTTTATTTTGCGGGCAATCTGCCTAATCTTCAAAGAAAATTCTATTGCAGCTTTTAGTATTAATTATAGGTTTTATCTATGATTCTATCAATTTTATCGATAACATCACATCCATAGAATACTGTAGATTTGGTAACTTAAAATAATTTTAAACTTTAAAAAATGAAAGAAAATAATTCAGACCCGGTGTGGGATGTGAACAATAGTGAAGCCAAATGCCCATTCATTAGCGGATCTATAAACCACACTGCCGGTGGTGGCCCTTCAAATCACGAATGGTGGCCAAACCTTTTAAACCTGGATATTCTTAGGCAACATGCGAAATCTTCTAATCCCCTGGAACAAGATTTCAATTACGCGGAGGAATTTAAAAAACTTGACCTGGATGCCGTGAAGAAAGATCTTTTTGAACTGATGACAGACTCGCAGGAATGGTGGCCTGCGGATTACGGACATTACGGACCGCTCCTGATACGTATGGCATGGCATAGCGCGGGCACTTATCGTATTAGTGACGGGCGCGGTGGGGCTGATTCGGGTTCGCAACGTTTTGCGCCACTCAATAGTTGGCCTGATAATGCCAATCTTGATAAAGCGAGGTTACTTCTTTGGCCGATCAAACAGAAATATGGGAAAAAAATATCCTGGGCAGACCTCATGATCCTTGCCGGAAATGTTGCGCTGGAATCTATGGGTTTTAAACCATTTGGATATGCCGGAGGCCGAGAAGATGTTTGGGAAGGTGAAAAAGATATTTATTGGGGATCAGAGGGCGAATGGCTGGGAAATAAGGAGCGCTATTCCGGAAATCATGAATTGGAAAATCCGCTGGCAGCCTCGCACATGGGACTCATCTATGTGAACCCTGAAGGCCCTAATGGAAATCCTGACCCGCTGGGCGCTGCAATAGACACACGTGAGACCTTCGGAAGAATGGCCATGAACGATTATGAAACTGTGGCTTTAATTGCCGGTGGCCATACATTTGGCAAAACACATGGCGCTGCTAATCCCGCAGAATATGTAGGTATGGAACCAGCAGGCGCTGCCATAGAAGAGCAAGGCCTTGGATGGAAAAGTAGTTTTGGAAGTGGAAACGCCGGATCTACTATTACCAGCGGCCTTGAAGGAGCCTGGACCAAAACCCCGATCCAATGGGATAACAATTTTTGGGAAACCTTATTTGGATACGAATGGGAAATCACGAAAAGCCCTGCCGGAGTGCATCAATGGATACCCAAGGACAACGCCGGCGCCGATTCTGTGCCAGATGCGCACGATCCTTCAAAACGCCACGCGCCTTTTATGCTTACCACTGATATCGCCTTAAGAATGGATCCCATTTACGAACCAATCTCGAGACATTTTTATGAAAATCCTGGTGAATTTGCAGATGCTTTTGCCCGCGCATGGTTCAAACTTACCCATCGGGATATGGGACCTGTTTCGCGTTACCTCGGCCCGGAAGTACCTAAAGAAGAGCTTATCTGGCAAGATCCTATCCCGGCTGTTACCCATCCATTAATAGATGAAAAAGATGCCGCCGATCTGAAAGCAAAAATATTAGAATCAGGATTGTCCGTTTCACAATTAGTATCAACTGCGTGGGCTTCCGCATCCACTTTCCGCGGATCAGATAAGCGTGGCGGCGCAAATGGTGCGCGCATCCGGCTGGCTCCCCAGAAAGATTGGGAAGTGAATAATCCACCTCAATTGGCAAAAGTGTTATCGACATTAGAAGGGATTCAAAAAGAATTTAACGATGCCCACGCAGGAGGCAAACAAGTTTCAATGGCTGACCTGATCGTTTTGGCCGGATCTGCAGGAGTTGAAAAAGCAGCAAAGAACGCCGGCCATGAGGTGACTGTTCCATTTTCACCCGGAAGAGCAGATGCATCTCAAGAGCAGACCGATGTAGAATCGTTTGAAGTTTTGGAGCCCGGTGCTGATGGCTTCCGCAATTATCTAAAGTCACGGCACAAAGCTTCGCCGGAAGAAATGCTGGTAGACCGT
>JBDTJV010000209.1:0-5420 GCA_039935675.1 Ginsengibacter sp.
TTTGTAATCAATGGAAAATTTGACTTTGAAAAGTTATACGAAGTCACCTATCAAACCACGAAAAATCTCAATAAAGTAATTGACAATAATTATTATCCTGTTGAAGAAGCCAGGAATTCAAATATGAAGCATCGTCCCGTAGGATTGGGTGTGCAGGGACTTGCAGACGTTTTCATTCTAATCCGTTTACCCTTTGAAAGCGATCTGGCAAAAATGCTTAACAAAAACATTTTTGAAACCATTTATTTTGCTGCCATGACCGCCAGCAAAGATTTGGCGAAAGAAAATGGCGCTTATGAAACTTACGAAGGTTCACCGGTTTCAAAAGGCATCTTCCAGTTTGATATGTGGAATGTGACACCTTCTGACAGGTGGAACTGGGCGGCATTAAAAGAAGAAGTGAAAAAATATAGTGTAAGAAATTCGTTACTTGTTGCGCCTATGCCAACGGCTTCCACTTCACAGATCTTCGGAAATAACGAATGTTTTGAACCTTACACTTCCAACATTTATACCCGGCGTGTATTAAGCGGTGAGTTTATAATCGTAAATAAACACCTGCTCAAGGATCTGGTAAATCTTGGTTTATGGAACAATTCGATGAAAAATAAAATCATCGCAGCCAATGGTTCTATTCAAAAAATTGAGGAAATACCTGCCGAAATAAAAGAGCTATACAAAACAGTTTGGGAGATTAAACAACGAAATATTATTGACATGTCTGCAGATCGTGGAGCGTTTATCTGCCAGTCGCAATCATTAAATTTATTTGTAGATAATCCCAATACCTCCAAACTCACTTCGATGCATTTTTACGCCTGGAAAAAAGGATTAAAAACAGGAATGTATTATTTGCGGACACAAGCTGCTACGCAAGCGGTACAGTTTACTGTTGAAAAGCAGGCGGCTTCGATTTCAGAGCCATTAATACCAAAAGAATCCGGAAATAAAAATCAAGAACTCCTGGATGTAGAACCAACTCAAACCGACGGCGCCACTTGTACTATGCAGGAAGGATGTATTAGTTGCGGTTCATAAATTCTAAAACAAGGAAGTTGGTAACCTTGTTTTTTAAATTATCTTTTTGATAAAACACGAAGAAAAATATTGTCCCCGGTGTAACGCTTTATTTGAGTGCAAGTCTGGCGATATAGCCAATTGTCAATGCAATTTCGTGCAACTTTCAGAAGATACACGGCGTTTTTTATCCAAAACAATTTATGATTGTCTATGTCAAAAATGCCTGATGGAAATAGATCAAATGGTTAGGTTTAGCCGTCAGCATACTTTACCTCCACAAAAAGAATTAATGATTGAGGGACTCCATTACTATTATGAAAATGGTTACTTCGTTTTCACAGAATTATACCACCTGCAAAGAGGCTATTGTTGTAAAAATAAATGCCGACATTGTGCTTATGGAATTAAAAAATGATCCATTGTTTTCTCCCGAATATTTTCCTCAAAGAATTATATGTTTAACAGAAGAGCCAACCGAAGTTTTACACCTGTTGGGTGAACAGAACAGGATCGTTGGAATATCAGGTTTTACAGTAAGACCTGCTAAAGCACGAAAAGAAAAACCGAAAGTATCCGCATTTATAGATGCGGATATTGAAAAAATTGTTGCTTTAAAACCTGACCTGGTAATTGGTTTTTCTGATATACAGGCAAATATTGCCAAAGAACTCATAGCAAGAGGAATAAGTGTTTGGATCAATAATCATCGCAGTGTTCAGGAGATTTTTAAAATGATTGTACAACTTGGAAGTATTGTCGGAAAACAGGATGAGGCAATCGCGCTGGTTAATGAATATAAATTCAACATTGAAAATATTGTCAGCCAAAACACCCGCAGGAAAATAAAGCCAAAAGTATATTTTGAAGAATGGTTCGACCCTTTGATTATCGGCATTAAATGGGTAAGTGAATTAGTTGAACTCGCCGGTGGAATTGATATTTACAAAGAACATCAAAACGCATCTTTGGCTAAAGACCGAATCATTGGAAATATGAATGATGTGGTAGATAAAAATCCCGATATCATTATTGCTTCATGGTGCGGGAAAAAATTCAAAAAAGAAAAGCTGGTCAGCAGAAAAGATTGGAATAAAATCAGTGCCGTAAAAAATGATTTTATATTTGAAATAAAATCCTCCATCATTCTTCAACCCGGCCCAGCGGCGGTAAGTGAAGGAATACGGGAAATAGCAAATATTATAGATCGATGGCATCGTTCTAAAAGTTAGGAAAATATATTTCTAAAGGAACTTTTTTGTCAAATATTTCAGCAGGCAATTTTACTTACACGCTTTTGATGTCTGCCACCTTCAAATTCAGTATGTATAAATATTTCAAGCATTTTTTCTACCAGGTCTTCTCTTACAAAACGGGCAGGAATACAGATAATATTGGCATTATTGTGTTTACGTGAAAGTTCCGCTAACTCCTCGCCCCAGCATATTGCGGCTCTTATGCCCTGGTGTTTATTTGCAGTGATTGCAACACCATTCGCACTTCCGCAGATCAAAATACCAAAAGCTGCCTCTTTATTTTCAACTGCTGTCGCTACCGGATGCGCAAAGTCAGGATAATCCACAGAATCGATTGAATGCGTTCCAAAATCTTTCCAGCTTACGTTTTTCCCATCAAGAAAAGAAATGATTGCTTCTTTATAATTGAAACCTGCATGATCGCTGCCGATAGCAACGGGTAAGGATAAATTGAATGGGGACATGGCTAAGATTTTAATGCCGTAAAGATAAAACTTTGCGGCGTTTCTCTTTATTTATTAACAATTGAACGGAGCAAACGATGAACATTCTTTTTTCAAAAAAAATCTCAATTGTTTTTTAAATAAAAAAAATGCGCTTTCCTTTGCAACAATCATAATAATCTGAATCATTCATTTTAGACAAACAAATTCTTTATGAAATTGATCGAAAACAAAGTAGCCGTTGTAACCGGCGGCAGCCGTGGAATCGGGGAAGCCATTGCTCTAAAACTTGCTGAAAGTGGGGCGAACATTGCTTTTTCTTATGTAAGCAGTGATGAAAAAGCAAAAGCCTTAGAAGAAAAATTACAATCTTTTGACGTAAAAGCAAGAGCGTTTAAAAGTAATGCGGGCAATTTTTCCGAATCGGAGAAAATGGTGAATGAAGTGATCAAAGAATTTGGAACCATAGATATTCTTGTAAATAATGCAGGAATTTCAAAAGATAATTTATTGCTAAGAATGACTCCCGATCAGTGGGACGACGTGATGACAACCAACCTGAAAAGCGTTTTCAATATGACGAAGCAAGTCATTCGTCCAATGATGAAGTCGCGCAAAGGAAGCATCATCAACATGAGCTCAATTATTGGAATGCGCGGAAATGCGGGACAAAGCAGCTATGCAGCCAGCAAAGCGGGAATTATTGGTTTTACCAAATCGATCGCTGCAGAACTCGGCAGCAGGAATATCCGCTGCAATGCGATAGCACCCGGATTTGTAGAGACAGATATGACGCATTATTTAAAAGAAGGAGAAGCAGCCAAATCCTTTCTAGAAAAAATTCCTTTGGGAAGATTTGGCAGCGCTGAAGAGATCGCCAATGTCACCTTGTTCCTCGCAAGTGATATGAGCTCCTACATTACCGGGCAGGTGATAAGTGTGTGTGGAGGATTGAACCCATGATTCGATGTATGATTTACGATGTATGATTTATGATGTGTGATGTCTGGAGTGTGATATTTGATGTGTTTTTGATTTCGGATAAAATCAAAGAAATAAACTTATTTAAAATAACTTACCTGGTGCCAGTGTAAATCACTAATCCTGGTTCCCAAATACTAATTTCTAAATCGAAAATAATGGAAG
Source organism: Ginsengibacter sp. (assembly GCA_039935675.1). GTDB lineage: Bacteria > Bacteroidota > Bacteroidia > Chitinophagales > Chitinophagaceae > Ginsengibacter. Next base: position 3,863 of record JBDTJV010000209.1, read on the forward strand.
CATACAAAAAACTTTTAAAAAACAACAGTGAATGGGCAGCAACCCAACTCAAAGAAGATCCGAAATATTTTCAGAGACTGGTTGATTTGCAATCCCCGGAAATCTTATGGATAGGTTGCAGTGACAGCCGTGTTCCTGCTGATAGAATTACCGGGACTCATCCCGGCGAAATTTTTGTTCACCGCAATATTGCAAACCTTGTGGTGCCGACTGATTTTAATTTGTTAAGCGTTTTGCAATTTGCGGTTGAAATTCTAAATGTCCGCCATATCATTGTTTGCGGTCATCATAATTGTGGTGGAGTTTCCGCGGCCATGTCTAATCACAGTTACGGCCTGATGGATCAATGGATATGGAACATTAAAAACGTATACCACGAACACCGCGATGAAATAGATGCGGCGCTTACTCACGAAGAGAAACATGCTTTACTTACGAAATTGAATGTAAAAGAACAAGTAATGAATCTGGCGAAGACCTCTATCATACAAAATGCATGGAAGCAGCACCAGATACCTCATTTGCATGGTTGGGTCTATGACCTTCGGGATGGAATTATTAACCCGGTTTTTGAAATGGAAGCAGGCACTCCTCTGGATCCGATTTACGAAATGACCAATATCTGACATTTTTGAATTTAGAAATAATTTTCTAAAAAATAGTGTGTGGAAATTTTAAGTGGTAACTTTAAAGTCTTCAAAAAAAGAATAAAATGACTTTTCTTCATAACGCAGGCAATTTTTTCTGGAAAATTTTCAAATCCATATTTGTAAGGGAAAAAGATTGTTGCAAATAATCAGGCATGAAGAAGAAAATAAAATTCCAGTCTAATTGTTGGTTTACTGCGAATGTCATTTTTATAACCAAATCGGTACCACCAATATTGCAGCAACTTACAAATTAAGAATTGCCATTATTTATCCTTTCACTGGCCGTGAAAAATTTTTCTTATATTTCAACCACGTTTTATCGATAAATAATTAATGGAAATATACAATATCATCACGTTGATAATGGTGCTTGCAGCGATTTTCAGCTATATAAATCACCGGTATATCAAGCTCCCTGGCTCTATTGGTATCATGCTTATTTCCCTGCTGGCTTCATTAGTTATCGTAGGAATCGGCGTTATTTTTCCTGCTTTTTTTCTTAAGATTACCCAAGCGACCCGTCTTATCGATTTCCAGGTAGTACTGTTGCGTATTATGCTCAGTTTTCTCCTTTTTGCAGCAGCCATTCATATCGATTCGAAAAAATTGAAGAAAGAACGCGTTTCTGTCATCACTTTTGCAACTATTGGAGTGATTATTTCCACCTTTGTGATTGGCGCTTTACTTTATCTTACCACTTCACTTTTCGGACTTTCTGTGAATTTTCTTTATTGCCTGGTATTTGGCGCATTGATCTCACCAACAGACCCGATCGCGGTAGTAGGGATCTTAAAAAAAGCAGGCATTCCATCTTCGCTTGAGACAAAGATCAGTGGCGAAAGTTTGTTCAATGACGGAGTTGGAGTGGTTTTGTTTATCGCCTTTTACCAGATTGCGCAAATTGGTTC
>JBDTJV010000210.1:0-3837 GCA_039935675.1 Ginsengibacter sp.
TCATCATGGCCATCAATATTTTGATATTCAGTATTGCCGCTTTTCGTTTTGGAATTGAAGTCGCTTTATACTCTATGCTTACTTATTTTACAGCCACGAAAACTGTTGATTACGTAGTGGAAGGACTTGAAGCTTATGTGGGTGTTACGATCATTTCCGGCAAAAGTGAAATTATAAAAGACAGGCTTGTAAATGAGATGGGAAGAGGAATTACCATCTACAAAGGTGAAAGAGGATTTCTTCCCGGTAAGTTTGACCTCCACAGTGATTGTGATATTATTTTTACTGTCATCACAAGATTAGAGATCAGAAAACTCAAAAATCTTGTCAGCGAAATTGATCCAAGATCTTTTGTATTTGCAAGCACTATCAAAGAAGCATCCGGCGGAATTATCAAACGCAGGCATATTCATTAACAAAATAAAAATCGTGATTATTTACTCGTTTACTATCCTCAGCTTTGCATAATTCAACATAATCTTTTTCTCACCATTGTGTTCAAACTTTACTGTTGCAATCGGGTTATGAGCGGCGCCTTCCATTTTAATTACTTCCCCAAAACCAAATTTTTGATGCTCAATCTTTTGTCCTGTCTGTAGATTGCTTGTATCACTTGGGGCGAAATCAGCCGTAGGAACATGCTCCTTGATTTTTATTACCGGTGTAGAAACAAGATAGGCCGGCTTTTCAGGCTTCATTTCCCTGCTTTGATTATATGCAGGAGTTTTTGGCCGGTCAAATGCATTCCAATGGTTTGTTTGATTGTTGCGCATATTACCACCTGCAAATGATTTATCAATTTGCTCTGCCGGAAGCTCATCCACAAACCTGCTGGGATCATTTTGGGTAAGGTTTCCAAAACGGTAACGCGTGTTGGCATAAGTAAGCCATAATCTATTTTTAGCCCGTGTTATCGCTACATAAAATAATCTCCTTTCTTCTTCCAGTTCTTCCCGCGTATTGATGGCCATTGCATTTGGGAATAAAGTTTCTTCAAGGCCCCCCACAAAAACCACGGGGAATTCCAAACCTTTTGCCGCATGAATTGTCATTAATTTTACTACATCGCTTGCGCCTTTATCGTCATCAGCATCTGTCAATAAAGTGATCTGCTGCAAATAACTTCCCAAACTTTTATCCAGCAATTCGCCATCTTCCGTAGGTGTTTCTGTAAATTCCTTAACTGAGTTTAATAATTCCTGCAGGTTTTCATACCTGGCAAGACCTTCAGTGGTTTTATCATTAAAAAGATCCTTTACGATAGCGGTTTGTTTGCCAACTATAATGGCCAAATCATAAGCATTTTTCTTTTGCAATTCGCTTTGAAACATTTTGATCATGATCACAAAACTGTTGATCACTTCCAAAGTGGTTGCCCTATAACCGAATTCAGCAGCGCGTTCCAGTACATTCCAAAATGAAATATTATGCTGATTGGCAAAAAGAATGGCTTTCTCGATCGAAGTTTTACCAATTCCTCTTGCAGGATAATTGATAATTCTTTTTAGTGCTTCTTCGTCATTAGGATTAACGATAACCCGTAAATAACTTAAAAAATCCTTGATCTCTTTTCTCTGGTAAAAAGAAATACCTCCATAGATTCTGTAAGCAATATTCATCCTGCGCAAACTTTCTTCATAGCTCCTGCTTTGTGCATTTGTGCGGTATAAAATCGCAAAATCATTATTGCGAAAATGATTTCGTAATTTTTGTTCCTGGATGATATCGGCAACGTATTTTCCTTCGTCATTATCAGTAGCTGTACGAACTAAATTAATTTTTTCGCCTTCATTATTGCTCGTCCATAATTTTTTTGGAATCTGTCCTTTGTTGTTGGCAATTACCTGGTTGGCAACATGCAAAATGTTTTGAGAGCTTCGATAATTTTGTTCCAACATCACCACTTTTACTTCCTCATAGTCTTTTTGAAACTGCAGAATATTTTCTATTGTTGCTCCCCGAAAACTATAAATACTTTGCGCATCATCTCCCACAACAGCCACATTTTCGTGCATGGCGCCCAGGAGTTTTATGATCTGGTATTGCGAAGTATTGGTATCCTGGTATTCATCGATCATGATGTATTTGAACTTACGCTGGTATTTGCTCAGGCTTTCAGGATGCGTTTTCAGCAGCTGGTAAAATTTCAATAAAAGATCATCAAAATCCATGGCACCGTTTTTAAAACAACGGTTGCAATAAGCGGTATAAATCTGGCCAATCAAAGGACGGTTGGCACGCATATCTTCCTGCTGCAATCCATAATCATTGATGTATTCTTCCGGTGTAATTAAACTGTTTTTTGCATGGGAGATGCGGTTATAAACAGTGTTTGCTTTGTAATGCTTATCATCCAGGTTCATTTCTTTGACCACCGTTTTTACCACACTTTTTGCATCATCTGTATCGTAGATGGTGAAATTCCTGGGATAGCCAAGTTTGTCTGCTTCGGCTCTTAAAATGCGCGCAAAAACAGAGTGGAAAGTTCCAATGTATAAATTCCTTGCATCATTATTTTCTAAAATTTTCGTAACCCTCTCTTTCATTTCGGCAGCCGCCTTATTAGTAAAAGTAAGGGCAAGGATCTGGAAAGAATCCACGCCTGTCGCCATTAAATGGGCTATACGAGTAGTTAAAACTTTGGTTTTGCCGCTTCCCGCACCGGCTACTATCATTATTGGACCATCGCGATGGAGTACTGCTTCACGTTGCGAATCATTCAGCCCCTGTAAATATTCCTGCATGCTGCAAATTTACGAAAAGACCTGTGCAGGAAGATGCAGTTCATCAATAATTACCAAATTGTTGAAAACTTCTCGTCTCAAAAACCATGATAGAAAAAACAAGTTTTTCTGCCCCGATTTATTTAGATCGCAAGGATCTGCCGGATCATCTGATTTGTAAATCCCCATTCGTTATCATACCACGCCAGTATTTTACAAAGATCACCATCCACCACGCGTGTCATCTCTGAATCGATAACAGAAGCATATGAACTTTGAATAATATCTGTAGAAACCAATGGCGCTTCTGAATAGGAAATAACATTTTTATAGCGTTCTGTTGCTGCTTCTTCTTTTAAAATATTATTTATTTCCTCTGCCGAAGTTGGACGCGATGACACAAAAGTAATGTCCGAGATAGAACCGACCACTACCGGAGTTCTGATGGCAATTCCATCAAATTTTCCTTCATATTGTGGTAATGTTTTGATCGTTGCAATCGCCGCCCCTGTTGCTGCCGGTACTAAATTCATCGCTGCGGCCCTTCCCATTCGCAGCTTTTTCTTTGATGGACTATCCACCAAAGCTTGTGAAGCGGTATAAGCGTGAACTGTGTTTAAAATTGCTTTTTTAATACCAATTCTTCTGCCCATAATTTCTATGATCGGGCTTATATTATTGGTGGTGCAGCTTGCGCAGGAAAAGATGGCCACTTTTCCATCTTGTGTATTTACGCCATGTACAATGGTTGGCGTGTCCAAACTTTTAGTTGGGCCTGAAATAACTACATGTTTGGCGCCCGCATGAATGTGTTTTTCTGCATCTTCGCGGTTGGTAAAAATACCTGTGCTTTCAATTACAATATCAACCTGGAGATCTTTCCATGGAAGATCTCCAGGGTTTTTTACAGAAAGATATTTTATTTTTTTATCGCCTACATGCAAATGGTCTTCATGCGCCCTCACTTCTATATCATACACTCTGTATACAGAATCATACTGTAAAAGATACGCTGCATTTTCAATCGTCATTAAGTCATTTACAGCCACAATTTCTAAACCAGGAGTATCCATCATTACTTTCAAGGATGCTCTTCCAATTCTTCCAAATCCAT
>JBDTJV010000211.1:0-7714 GCA_039935675.1 Ginsengibacter sp.
ATGAATTGATGTAATCAATATATGTATTGCCATCTTCATCAAAAAGAGAAGAACCTTTAGCAGATTTTATAAATAAGGGAGTTCCTCCAACACTTTTAAAAGCCCGGACAGGAGAATTTACGCCGCCGGGGATTGATTCTTGGGCTCGTTGAAATAATCTTATGCTGTTGGAAATATTCATCCTTAAAGGTTTTTAATTTGTTTAGTAATTGACCTGATAGATTTCAAACGACCTATTTATAGAGCATTTGCGTCAACGACCTCAAGACCAGAAACGTTTTTGAAATCTTTAATGTTGTGAGTGAGTAATTGCAAATTGTTTGCAAGAGCTGTGGCCGCAATAATGGAATCATGTCGCTTTATTCTGAAAGTTTTTCTTAATGAAATGGTTCGGATTATGATGCTCTCTTCTAAGGAAAGAACAATACTGTCGGAAATAAATTCTTTTATTACTTTCTCATCTTTATTAACAATTAATTTCCAACCTAAAAGTTCTATTCTTGTAATCACAGAAATGTAAGTAGTACGATTAATTATAGAGTCTGTAAATTGGCGTGCACTCCTTTCAAAAATGCCCTTAAAATAGTTGATGACAAAATTTGTGTCCAACAGATAATCCATGCAATATTATTTTGTAGGAAATCTTTCATCCCATTCATTCCTGCTTTTTTCTAGGTGTCTTAATAATTGATCTGCACTTTTTGGTGAAATAGAGCCTCTGTATTTAGAAGCCTTATCCTGTTTTTCATCTGATTTATGTATTTTAATTATATCTTGATTTTCCAAATCCTTCAAAAGTTTCATGGCTTTACTACTTTTTATTTCTATTTTCACTGTTTCCATCGGTGTTATTTATTGCTTTATAAAAATAAACTTTTGTTTTGACATTATTTTATCGCAAATCACCCCAATAACTTCACGGCATCTTTTGCAAAATACGTGGCAATTAAATCTGCGCCCGCCCGCTTGATAGAAGTAAGGGATTCGAGTATTGCTTTTTCTTCATTGATCCAACCCATTTTTGCTCCAGCTTTTATTAAAGCATATTCACCGCTGACGTGATAGGCACTAACGGGTATGTGTACACTATTTTTGACTTCACGGATAATGTCAAGATAGGCCATCGCCGGTTTTACCATTACAATATCGGCGCCTTCTTCTTCATCCATTAATGCTTCCTTTACAGCTTCTATGCGGTTGGCATAGTCCATCTGGTAGGTTTTTTTATCTCCAAATCCTGGTGCAGAATCCAATGCATCTCTGAATGGTCCATAAAAACAGGAAGCGTATTTGGCACTGTAAGCCATGATACCTGTTTTTGTAAAATTATTTTGTTCAAGGGCTTCGCGGATGGCGCCGATCCTGCCGTCCATCATATCGCTTGGCGCTACGAAATCCGCGCCCGCTTTTGCATGACTTAGACTCATTTTTACCAAAGCTTCAACAGTTGGATCATTTACAATTTCACCATTTTCAACTATACCATCATGGCCATAAGATGAATAAGGATCCAGGGCCACATCGGTCATCACTACCATTTCGGGAACCGCGTTTTTTATGGCTTTGATACTTCTCTGCATTAATCCATCTGGGTTCCACGATTCTTTTCCTGTATTATCTTTTAACTCGTCAGGTGCTTTAATAAATAACAAAACACTTTTAATTCCCATGCTCAATAATTCTTTCACTTCCTTTATTGTCCCATCTAAGGAACGACGGAAATATCCCGGCATAGATGGAATTTCAAAAACCACATTTTCTCCTTCATCAATGAACATCGGCAAAATAAAATCATTGGGAGTAAGTTTTGTCTCTGCGACAAGGCTTCTTATTGCAGGGTTGTTTCTTAAAATTCTATATCTTTTTTGTAAGTACATTTTTATAATCTTTTTAATAATTCGTCAGAATTTTGACTAAAATGATAAACTGCATATATATACAATTCTTTTCCTTCTATTTCATAAATTATTCTGTATGGGAAGATTTTTAACGAAATTGAACGGCTTGTTTTTTTTCCAGAAGTAAAAGAATAATATTGGTGATGTTGTCTTAATCTTTTATAGAAAAGCGACAATTCATCAAGGAAACGATCTCCTAATCCTGGTTGCTTATTCTCGTAGTAACAATACGCGGCGTTTGTATCTTTTTCAGCTTCAATAGAAATAATAATATTATAATCCATTTTTATAATTTCTACGAATTTTTTCATGAACTTCTTCTACAGTATGTCCTTTCTTACCATTTTCTAAAAAAGCATCTCTGCGTTTATCAAATAACGCCAATTCATCTTCTGAATAAATATATTCTTCTTCATTGTATTCATGCGCCAATGCGATCATCAATCCCATTAATTTTTCATCAGCATTTTCGATAATTTCCTTTAATACCAGCTTTTTATCTGTAATAACCATGGTAATTATTTTTTACAAATTTACCTGATTTTTTTTGTAGCCAACGAACGTATTATCTTCCATAAATCAAATTCTTACCCATTCTTTTGGCTGCAAACAAATTTGTTGCAATTTTTCTTCTTCGGTTTCTGGTTCTGGTCGGTAATTATAATCAAAACGAACTGTGGGAGGCAGACTCATTAAAATACTTTCGGTACGGCCATTGGTTTTTAATCCAAATAATGTACCGCGATCGTGAATTAAATTGAACTCGGTATAGCGTCCTCTTTTAATCTCCTGCCAATATTTATTCTCAGTAGTAAACGAACAATTTTTGCGTTTTTCTACTATGGGTAAATATGAGGGAATAAAAGCGTTGGCACACGCTTTTCCAAAATTGACCCAAAAATTTACATCCTGTTTTTCATTTGGCCTTTGGTAATCATAAAAAATTCCGCCAATTCCTCTTCGTTCATTGTTTCTGTGAGTATTCACAAAATAATCATCGCAATCTTTTTTAAATGTTGGATAAAAGTTCAGGTCAAATTCATCGCAAACATTTTTATAAGTTTGATGAAAATGCTTAGCATCTTCCTCAAATAAATAATAGGGAGTAAGGTCTGTGCCGCCACCGAACCATCGATCGATCACTTCTTCTTTTTCATTATACAATTCAAACATCCGGTAATTGCAATGAACAGTTGGCACAAAAGGATTTAAAGGATGAAGCACTAAACTCAGGCCACACGCAAACCATTTTGTACCATCGATTTTTAATTGAGTTTTCATGGCGTCAGAAACATCGCCAAAAACTACAGATGTATTTACGCCGCCTTTCTCAAAAACATTTCCATTTTCTATAACTCTTGTTGAGCCGCCACCACCTTCTGCTCTTTTCCATTTATCTTCTACAAATTTTGACTTCCCATCACAATTTTCCAATTCAATACAGATGCGGTTTTGAAGCCCTTCAATATATTGGATCCATTCTTCTTTGATACTCATAATTTTTTTTTGATCATCCACTATTGACGATTCTCCATTCACAATTCATCATTCACCTTCCTTCACCGCATCCACAAAAGCCTTTGCATGATCAACAGGAATGTTCGGAGTGATTCCATGGCCCAAATTCACAATGTATTTTTGAGTTCCAAATTCATTAATCATTTTCTTTACTTCCTTTTTTATTTCAGCAACGGGTAACAACAATTTAGCTGGATCAAAATTTCCCTGCAAAGTGATTTTATTCCCGGTTATTTCCCTAGCCATTTTAGGAGAGATGCACCAATCAATTCCTAAGGCAGAAGCACTGCTTTCACTCAATTCCTTCAACGCATACCAACTTCCTTTAGGAAATAGAATTACCGGTGCATCGTCTTTTAATGCATCGGCAATCTGAATTAAATAGGGTTGAGCGAATCGTTTGAAATCTTCGGGACCTAGACATCCGCTCCAACTATCAAAAACCTGCAATACATCGGCCCCGGCTTTCGTTTGTGCCTTTAAATAATTTATCGTCGTATCGGTAATCTTCTGTAATAATTGATGGGCCATTTCCGGCTGTGTAAAACAAAACTGCTTGGCTTTGTCCCAGGTCTTACTTCCTTTTCCTTCCACCATGTAACATAAAATCGTCCATGGCGCTCCCGCAAATCCTATTAATGGAACTTCACCATTTAATTCTTTTTTAGTGAGCGACAAAGCTTTCATTACATAATCAAGTTTTTCTTCGACCCGATCAGTAAACAAAGAATTAATGTCTTTTTCTGTTTTGATAACATTTGGTAATACAGGCCCTTTTCCTTCTTCCATTAATACCTGCATTCCCATTGCCTGCGGAATAACCAGGATATCAGAGAAAATGATTGCTGCGTCTACACCAATACGGTGTATGGGTTGAAGTGTAATTTCTGCTGCCAGTTCAGGAGTCTGAACACGAGTAAAAAAATCGTATTTCTCACGAAGCTTTATATACTCTGGCAAATACCTTCCTGCCTGCCTCATCATCCACACCGGCGGTCGTTCTACCTTTTCCTGTCTTAAGGCTCTTAATAAAAGGTCATTTTTTAATTCACTCATTTAAACAGTTTTTAATGCTAAAATAGTTGACAACTTCTGTGATGAATTTTTCGGTTTCTGGAATTTCAGAAATTACCGTCTTATTATTTGAGAACCTTTTTACTTCTTCTGCTGTGGTTTTCCCAATTGTGAAAAGAACCGTTTCTGGTTCGATTTTATTATTTGAAAAAAAACTTCTTACAGCGCTGGGACTAAAAAATAAAATGCCATCATAATTTTTTAAAACATGTTGTTGTTTCTCTATTGTCTTATAAACGATTAATTCTTCAACATGGATTCCATTTTTTTTTAATTTTTCGGGCAATAAATCTCTTCTTTGATTTCCACAGAAGAAAACAATTTGTTTTACTGAATTATCTTTGATTATTTTTTGGCTAAGTTCTTCTGCATCCCTGGATGATCCGGAAATAAAAGCATTTGCAAAAATCTCTTCAACTTTTTTTTTGGTTGCTGGTTCGATACAAAATATTTTCCATTTGGTTTCCGGCGAAACTATTTTTCCAACAACATCCAGCGCTTTTGAACTGGTGAAAATTACGGTGATATTTTGTTGAGATAATTCAATGATCCTGTTTTTTATTTTTTCTGAAACCGATTCTTCTGTTTCAATAAAATTCAATTCATCAATGCAAATATTATTCTCCTCAGCAAGATCTATGAACGAATTGCTGATTTTTTTTGTACTTAATATTTGAACATTATTTTGCATTCCTTATTTCGTGAATTATATTCTTTGCTTTTTCATTTTGCAGCATCTCTTCTCCCGATATTATTCCTAAATTATCAGCGATTTCGCCGGCAACTTCTTTCCGGATGGCATATATTTCCTTGCCATCAACGCTACAAATATTTCCTTTGAAGATAATTTTATCATTCTCAAAAGCAGCCAGGCCACTTATCGGGGTTGAACAACCTCCCGATAAAGTTCTTAAAAAATCGCGCTCAATTTTAGTGCATTTTTGGGTTTGTTCATCATTTAATAATTGAGCCGCTTCTAAAGTATCTTCATCTTCTTCCCGGCATGAAATCGTAATCGCGCCTTGCGCCGGAGCAGGTAGCATCCAATCGAGATCAATTGAATTTTCAGGGCGAAGATCAATTCTTTCAAGCCCTGCAGCGGCAAAAATGGCGCCATTCCAGGCATTCTCTTCGACTTTTCTTAAACGGGTATTTACATTTCCCCGTAGATTTTCAATCTTATGATTTGGATAACGATGTAACCATTGTGCTTTGCGGCGAATACTGCTGGTAGCGATGGTGAATGGGGTATCGCTAATGGTGAATGGTGAATGGTGAAATAAATTTAATTCATCTTCAATCTTCTTTCTTTCACCTTTAAAAACTAAAATATCTTTATAGGAAGCCCTTTTTAAAACTGCTGCCAGACAAAGGCCCTTCGCTAATTTAGTAGGAACATCTTTCATTGAATGAACCGCAATATCAATACGTTTATTCAATAAAGCGGAATCCAAAGTTTTTGTAAAGATTCCCTGCACACCTATTTCATAAAGCGGTGTGATAAGGTCTTTATCGCCTTCGCTTTTGATAAAAACCAATTCAGATTCAATGCCTTTTTCTTTGAGAAAATTTTGCACAAGTGATGCCTGCCAAACGGCCAATTGGCTTTCACGGGTTCCTATCTTAAGTCGTCGTTTCATGAAGATAATTGCTTAAAGCATTTATACATTGGCAACCCTTATTATTTTCTATTTTTAATTTTAAGGCAAGTGAAGATACTGTTTTATGAATCTTTTCCTCATTCATTTTTTCTTTTGAATAAACTTCATTTAGTTGAAATAATTGCCCTTTCACCATTCTCAATAATGGATTATTAAATTGATTCCGGTGCCATTCTTCCAGGCTGGACAATGTTTCATTAATAATCAATAAAGCCTTTGGAACTTCAGCCTGCCTGATGGAAATCGTTTTATCAAGGATCTTTGATACTTCATCGACATTCAAAACAGTAATTCCATCAAGGTCTTTTACGGAAGGATGAACATTTTGAGGAACAGAAAGGTCAAGAATTAGCCTCGATTTATTTTTGGAAAAGAAAGATGGAAATACCGACCACGAGCCTGATGCAGAACTGACAATAATGACATCTGCATTATCGCACGCAGTTTTTAAATTGGTATAAGGAATAAAACCGGCATTATAAGTTGCAGCCATTTCCACTGCTTTTTTATCTGTTCTGTTGATGAAAAAAATACCAGCACCCGGAAGATAATCGTGGATGTTTTTTGCAATATGATTACCAAATTTTCCCGTTCCAATTATCAGGATATTTTTATCAGAAAGATCAACAATCTTTTCTTTAATTATTTCGATTGCCGCATAAGAAACGGAAACCGTTCCGGAACTTAATTTTGTTTTTGTCTTGATTTCTTTTGATACCTGTAATGCATAATTTACTGCCCGTTCCAAAAAGCTGTTGAAACTTCCCTGTTCCTTTGCCATCTTTGCGGAAAGCTTAAGCTGCGACAAGATTTCATAATCTCCGATGATCTGCGAATCTAAGCCTGAAGCCACTTTGAACAGATGTTCTATAGCAGGAATCCCGCGATAGATGTATGCGTGGCTTAAAAAATCCTGTATTTTATTATTAGTGTTTGAACAAAATAACGCTGCAAGTTCACCTGGGTCATTACAGATGCCATAAATCTCGCTTCTGTTGCAGGTAGATAGTACCATACAGCCCTCAACTTTTTTTACGACAGATTGTTTTAAAAGAACCGTGGACCGATCCGGTGAAAGAGAGAATTTACTACGAATGTCCATATCACTTTTTCGGTAATTGATACCAACGATACAAAAACTATTTAGTGAATTATGATATGTATTGCCTGGGTTTACCATACGGTCTTCGCAAAAATATTTTTAAAATGTTTTTAGTTTGTCATTATTCAGTCATAACACCTTCGTCAACTTTAACAGCCGTGGAACAAATTTTGAATTATTTTTTAAATCAAAAGATGAATTTACTTTTTCTAAAAAAGTTTTCATTAATGTGCCGCAAAAATAACTCCTATCTTATTCATAAACACAACTTTAAATTATTTTTATCGGGATTTTTTCTTTTAAAAAGTGACTATTTGCACCCCGGTAAAAGTGGATTAATTTTTTATATTCACTCGAGTTAAAACGAACGCTCAATTTCACTGATGGTGAGTTGGATCGCTATGTTAAAATTGAAGGTTTGAAAAACAACTCCTTTTGAGAACCACTATCCTTTTTTATTC
>JBDTJV010000212.1:0-5875 GCA_039935675.1 Ginsengibacter sp.
TTGGTGTTGGCTTGCCATGTATTTTTAAAAAATGGATGGGTATACAACATGTAGATCTAAATGGCAACTGCCTATTTTTTGAAGATGAAAATGACCTTAAGGATTTGATTCTTTTGTTGTATAATGACCGGAATAAACTTATGCAAATGAAAAATGTTGCAGAGGAAAAGGGATTGCGTGAATTCTCTTATTATGAAATCGCAAAAAGGGCTATTGAAGAATAGGGATTTTTTTAGAATTAATTTTTACTTTAGATAAATAATGGGTAGTTATAAATTTATATTTAGCTGGTTTGCTTTACTTTCTATTTACTCAATTTCAGGGTTTTCGCAGAATATTGCATTAAAAAAGAGCTATCACCTTTCTGTAAAACCCAATTATATTTATTCTGCCCCGTCATCAGATACAAGCTCATTAACTGATGGGATATATACTACTTCTAATGGACGGTTCTGGGCCCAACCAACTACCGTAGGGTGGCTAAGTGAAAACGTTTCAATAACAATAGATTTAGATAAAATACAACCGATTGCTTCTGTATTATTCAGCACAGTTAGACCAAGTGGTGCAGGTGGTTTTTATCCTAAAAATATATTTGTATTTATTAGTAATGACGATATAAATTATAGGTATATAGGTGATGCTGCTGACGTAGCAGATAATTTACCTGGTCCTAGTCAGCGAAAAATATTTTCGTTAAATAAGATCAATGAATCCGCAAGATTTGTGAGAATTTCAGTTATTCGGGAGGGGAAATTTTTATTTTGTGACGAAATTGAAGTTCTCAAGGGCAAGAGTTCGAACAATAATTCATTGGCAATTATTAAAAGAGATTCTTTACAAAAGTTCGAAGATTCTTTACAAAATCCAAAATATAATAGAAGAAGTGCACTACGCCAAAATCAAAGACTTCCTTATTTATTGAATGACTCATTAATTGATTTTTCTATAAAAAACAATGACGTTTCGTTTGACTTGGATAAATTACAGACTAAGGTGGGAATTATTAATGCTTCATATTTAAAAAAGATATTTAAAAAACCATACATATTAGAAAAAGGCGATCCCTGGTCAAATTTAGATAAATTTCGTTCGCCAACAGAAAATAACAAATTGCTTCAATATAAATTTTATTTAACGACCACAGGTGTTCAATACGGCTCCTTCGTGTTGACTAATTTAAATCCGACCAAACAAATTTTTTATTTTACAATATTGTCAAATGGCATTTTAAGAACAGATTTATTTAGCCTTCCGTTTGTGCCATCCTCATTTTATAATGAGATTCCAGACCCAATGCTTAAAGTAAATAATCAGATTACTTTGAATCCCGGAGAGTCACGGTTATTTATTTTTAAAATGACTGGCCTTAAAAATGGAAAAATCAAATCTACTATTTTAATAACATCTGAGAAATATACGTCTAAAATTGAATATGACGTAGACGTAATTGACACTTTTGACAGGAAAAATTTGGATCCATTAAATGTAAACGTATGGGCTAATTTTAAAAGCAAAATGATAGCAGGTCACGAAATTGAGGCATCAAAAGATTTGAAAGAGCATCATGTAAATACATTTGTTATAGCGCCAAGTTCTTTACCCGGAATAAAGGATACTAATTTTTATGATTTCAGTAATTATTTGAAAAATTTTAATGATGCAAAGAATGTCTTGCTTTTCATGGGGTATTCTTTACTGGAAAGAAAGAATGGTTATAAGAATGGTGAATTTATGTCTCCCGAATGGAAACAATATTTTATAAAATGGTATAATAATATGCTAAAAATTATACCGAAATGTATGGGTTCGGAAACTAACATTTATTTGTATCCATTTGATGAAGTAAGTAAAGATAATGTGAGTGATTTTAAAAATTTGGTATTATGGTCTCGAAGTATATTCCCGGATATTAAATTTTACGGAACCTTTGATAATCAAAATTCAATAGATTCACTCTTGTCAATTGTAAATGTTGCTCAAATTGCTCGTCCGTTAGCCAAAAACTTACCATCGCACAATTGCGAAATTTGGATATATACTGCAAATTCACCTTCAAGGGCTCTTGATCCTTATGGATTTTATCGGCTAATGGCTTGGGATGCATTCGTTAATGATTATAGTGGTATAGGATTTTGGAATTATGCTGATGAAAGAAATGGCAATCATTTAAATTTAATTGATGATAAATACCTTAATCTTGGACAGAGCTATTCGGTAATATATAATGATGCGGAAGGAAATATTACTCCCAGTCGAAGATGGGAAGCCTTCCGACTTGGGATAGAAGATTATTCGATATTACAAGCATATTCGAGAAAATTTGGTTTAGAAAAGACGAAAGTTATGGCAGAACAGGTTGTGAATCAGCCTAATAGCGAAAGTGTAGCGGATAGCATCCGCGATAAAATGATAATCGAACTCTCCGCGAAATGAAATTAATTCTTCTTGAAATCTTTAGCGAATAAATACTAAATAAAAATTCTGTTAAAGAATACAACACTCCTCATTTCCGGCTGCATCGGTTCGTTTGGTAAGGCAATCCTACGCCGTTTTTAGATTCCGATCATTTTAAGGGAATTCGCATTTTCAGCCGTGACGAAAAGAAGCAGGAAGACATGCGTAACCAATTGAAAAATGAAAAGCTGAAATCTTATATCGGGGATATAAGAGATTTTGCGAGCATTGAAGTCGACATGCGCGAAGTGGATTAGGTATTTCACGCGGCCGCATTAAAACAGGTTCAGTCTTGCGAATTCTTCCCAATAGAAGCTGACAAAACAAATGTTTTGCATTCAAAGAGCCATTAATGCTGCTTTTGTAAATAAGCTTCCCCATAATGCAATGGGCAGCACTCATACATTCTTAAAATTTTGATGTGAAAATTCTCTAATTATAAAAATAAAAATAATTAAAACTTATGAAAACTGCTTTAATTACAGGAATTACCGGACAAGATGGAGCTTACCTGGCAGAATTATTATTAAGCAAAGGCTATGAGGTACATGGCGTAAAAAGAAGAAGTTCATTATTTAATACAGAACGAATAGATCATCTTTATCAAGATGTTCATGAAGCGGATGTAAAATTCAAACTTCACTATGGGGATTTAACTGATTCCACGAATCTTATCCGTATTATTCAGGAAGTTCAACCGGATGAGATTTACAATTTAGGTGCAATGAGTCATGTAAAAGTAAGTTTTGATACTCCAGAATATACAGCAAATGCTGATGGAATAGGCACATTACGTTTACTTGAAGCGATTCGATTATTAGGCCTTGTTGACAAAACCAAAATTTATCAGGCATCCACATCCGAATTGTATGGATTGGTCCAAGCTGTTCCACAATCTGAAACTACCCCTTTTTACCCGCGATCTCCATATGCTGTCGCTAAACTATATGCTTATTGGATAACCATAAATTATAGGGAGGCTTATGGTATTTTTGCTTGTAATGGTATTTTGTTTAATCATGAGAGTCCATTAAGAGGCGAAACCTTTGTTACAAGAAAGATTACACGCGGTGTATCAAAAATTGCATTAGGAATGCAGGATAAAATATATCTTGGAAATCTAGATGCACAAAGAGATTGGGGCCATGCCAAAGATTATGTAGAAGCTATGTATCTTATTTTGCAACAGGAAAAACCAGAGGATTTTGTAATTGCTACGGGAATTACCACTCCCGTGCGGGATTTTGTAAAAATGGCTTTTTCTGAGACCGGTGTTGAAATAGCGTTTGAAGGAAAAGGTGTTGCAGAAAAAGCGATAATTGTATCCTGTTCTAATCCTGATTATAAGTTAAAAGAAGGAAGTATTGTAGTGGAAATAGATCCAAAATACTTTCGTCCAACTGAAGTAGATTTATTGATTGGGGATCCTACAAAATCTAAGACGAAGCTTGGTTGGATTCCTAAATATACTTTAGATGCATTAGTGAAAGAAATGATGGATGCCGATCTGAATCATTTTAGGAAGGAAAAGATGTTAAGGGATGCAGGTTATATTGTAAAAAACCAGTTCGAATAGTGATTAAAGTTACTCGTTTACGCAAGACAGCAAAAGGATAAAAAATGCCGAAAATTTTGATATTATCCGCAGTCTTTCCCCCGGAGCCGGTTGTTTCAGCATCGTTGTCTCGTGATATAGCTGAGGAATTATCTAAAAAGAATGATGTGGTTGTTCTTTGTCCACAACCCACCCGACCGGAAGGATTTCAATTCCCGAATGAATACGAAACTGAAAATTATCAGGTCGTAAGGGTCAATTCATATACCTGTGCTGCATCTAAAACAATAGGCCGTTTCAGAGAAAGCTATAGCTTTGGCCATCATTGTGTCCAATATATTAAAGTAAATTCAGCCAATATTGATGCTATTTACATTAATTCATGGCCATTACTTGCCCAATATCTTGTCGTTAAAACAGCGAAAAAGTTAAATATTCCTTGTGTTATTCATGTACAGGATATTTATCCGGAATCGCTAATAAATAAATTAAAGCATGGAGGATATTTATTCTATAAAATGCTTTTGCCGATTGATAAATACTCCTTAAATAATTCTAAAAGAATTATATGTATTTCAGACAATATGAAACAAGTCTTAGTTAAGTCCCGGAATTTTTCCTCTTCAAAGGTGACAGTAATTGCAAATTGGCAAGATGAAGACTGTTTTATCCGATTCAAAAATTCAAAAATTAAGCTTGAAAAAGATTTATCAAATTCATTAACTTTCATGTATCTTGGAAATATTGGCCCATTGGCCAACGTTGATTTTTTAATTCGATCATTTGTAAATGCGAGCATTCCAGATTCAAAGTTGGTAATTTCAGGATCTGGTTCAAGGACAAATGCATGTAAAATCCTTGCTAAATCATTACAAGCAACAAATATTGAATTTTTATCAGTACCTCAAGGTAAGGTTCCTGAAATACAGGATAAAGCAGATGTTATGTTGCTTCCTGTTAAGAAAAATGGAGCAATCAGTTCAATTCCCTCAAAACTACCTGCATATATGTTTTCATCGAAGCCTATAATTGGTAGCCTTGATACAGAAAGTGATACTGCAAAAGCAATATTAGAATCAGATTGTGGAATTGTAGTTGAGCCTGAAAATGAAAATCAATTGATCAATGCAATGAAAGAGATTTCCAAATGTAGTAGACAAGTGTTGAAGAATAAAGGGAAAGCTGGATTTGATTACGGAATGCTGCATTTCTCAAAGAAAGCAAATTTGCCAAAAGTTGTTTCGATTATTCAAAGTGTTAGCGATGGAGATTAAAATCATTCCGAAAAGAGATTTAAAACAGGTTGTTGAAGTGCACAAAAATTCCTTCGAAGGCTTTTTCCTCACGGAATTAGGAGATGATTTTCTCGCATTATATTATGATTGTGTGCGTATAGATGAAAAGGGCGTTTTATTAGGTTGTTATGAAGAAGGTGAATTGTTGGGATTTTGTGCGGCAACTACTCTTTCCAAAGGTTTTAATAAAGGGCTGATCCAAAAAAATTTGTTTAAATTCTCCCTGGTTGGCTTGAGACTATTGTTTACACGAGTACCCTCGTTAATTCGCCTGTTTAAAAATTTATCCAAAAAGAGTTCAACGATAGACGACACGGGTGAATATGCTGATTTACTATCAATTGGTATCTCTGCAAGAAAGCAAGGTTTAGGAATTGGGAAAAAATTATTACTTCAATTAGAGAAAGAAATAGAATTAAAAGGTTGTACAAAACTATCGTTAACAACTGATTACTATAATAATGATAAAGCCCTGGGATTTTATAAAGGTACTGGTTATGAAATTTATTACGATTTCATTGCCTACCCCGAAAGAAAAATGTACAGAATGATAAAAAAAATTAACTGA
>JBDTJV010000213.1:0-7483 GCA_039935675.1 Ginsengibacter sp.
GAAGTATATCTCGCCAGGGTAAATAAATAATCGCTTAACCTGTTAAGGTATTTGATGACCAAATCATCTTTGGTTTCCTTCTCATTCAGTTTTACGCAACATCTTTCGGCCCTTCGACATACACAGCGTCCAATATGGATAAATGAAACTGCAGGAAGGCCGCCTGGTAAAATAAAATTTTTCATTATCGGCAATTCTTCGTCCATTTTATCTATTTCCTTTTCCAGTAATTGTACATCGCTTTCGTGAAGATCCGGAATCGCCATTTTTGTTTTTTTATCAGGGTCGCAGGCAAGTTCCGATCCAATGGTGAAGAGCCGATCCTGTATCTCTTTTAAAATATCTTTAGTATGATCGTTTTGCGCAAAATCTGAGATCAACCCGATGTAAGAATTCAATTCATCAACTGTTCCATAGGCATCAATGCGAAGGTCGCTTTTTAAAACTTTTGTTCCGCCAATAAGGCTTGTTTTTCCCGAGTCTCCCGTTTTTGTATAAATTTTCATTGCCATAATAATATGATCATTTTATTTTTTTCAAAATATAGGACTGACATGAAATTATGCTTATTTGTTCTTTTACTACCGGCGATATGATAGCATTTTCTTAATTCAAATGAAAAGTTTGTCTCATGGCTCTTAATACGCCTGGCGTAGACCAGGTGCCGGGTACGATCATTCTTCTGATAGTATATAATGGTTCAATCGTATCCATTTTTGTTGACAAGCTAAAAGCCATTTTAAAACCCGCTTTTTTTAATTCAGGAATTGCCCGCTCATTCCATAATCCGTAAGGATAAGCAAAATAAGTGGCAGGTTTCCCGGTAATATCTTCAATGGTTTTACGAGGCTTTACAAATTGAATATTCCAGTCATCACCCTGGTATTTGGTTACCATGTGATGATCCCATGTATGCGATTCTACAGCATTACCATCATCAGCCAATTGTTTCAATTGATCTTTGCTCATATATCGCGGCTTATTGATCGAAATAGTCATGATAAAAAAGGTGCCTTTAAACCCATATTTTTTCATTTCTTTATACCCGATCGTAAATTGTTCTTCATCAGTATCATCAAAAGTTAGCATCACCGGTTTGGCAGGTAAAGGACCGTTATGAACCAGGTAATTATACAATTGATCTGGTAAAATGGTTTCGTACCCGCTGTCCTTTAGCGCCTTCATTTGCTCAGCAAACTGTGCAGGCGAAACGGAATAGCTTTTCATTGTTTCGCTTTGCCCGGGCTTTGGATCCCGAATGTGATGATAACACAAAACAGGCACTTGCCTTTTTACCAGGATTGCAGCTGCATTATTTGCAGGTGTTTTCATTTCAGAATTATCTGAAATAGTATCCGTTTGTTTTTTGTCTAAAGAAGTTTTTGAGTCATCCATTTCTTTTTTGGCTGTCGCAGAATGACATGCACTTAACATGCAAACGAATAAAGGGATTAACACCCAATTTGTTTTCATAAAAAATAAAATTACTGGTATTGAATATAAATAGGTTTGGGAATAAACTTTAATAATTCCTGTGGCGTGTAAAGCTGGTTGGCTCCGGTTTTAGTATCATTTTTATAAAATAATTTAAAGCCGGTAAATTCAACGGGTTCTTTATAAATGTAACGCAGGTAAGTAGAACGTTTCAATATTTTGTCGCCCCATCCGTCCATGTCCATTACAACCTGCACTTCGGGTACTTTTTTTATTTGCTGATAATTGGTGACCATTCCCTGGGTAAACCGATGTACAATCAAAATCTTGGGAGGAAGGTTGTATTTTTTCACTATGCGGGCAAGATCATCAATAGCCACATTTACATCTTCCGCGGTAAAAGTGCCAATTTTTTTGCCAGGTACATGACTGTCTTTCATGGAAAACTCGGGATCAATTCCCAAATGAACCTGAGGCAATTGAAGGTATTTTTCTAACGGCGGCACTTCATCTCTTACAGAACTATGCCCAACCTGGATATCTAAAAATACTAAAGCATCTATACCATTGGCCCAATTCACAATAGTATCAATTTGGCCGAAAGGCATGCGCATTCTGTGTTTGCCATCTTTGCCGGGAGCGCCCTGTGCAGTTACTGCTATATAATGTAAAGCAGGAATAACCGGTATTGAAGAATCTGCTGCCTGCCATTGAGCTACTTCGCCTTTTAATTTTTTCAGCATTTCATTCTTTGGTAATTCACCAAGGATTCCCATTTTTTTTGAATAAAGATTTCCGTAAAAAGCAACGATTCTATGGAATGGCAAGACTGCACCGGGTAAGGGGTAGGGCATTTTTACAGGCCATTTTCCAGTCGTATCATGATTGGCAAGATTTATCTGCAGTTTATTGAACAATGCAGTATCAATAGTTTTTTGTTCATATACTTTCCCTTTTTCAACAGCCTGCTGTTTTGATACAGAATCTTTAAGCCTGGAATCGGTGGCAGATTGGCCGGAGTTGCAGCCTGAAATCGAACAATAAACAAAGAAAAGTAGGGCTGCGGTAGCCGGGTACAATTTTGGTTTCATAAGGTGCGAAGATATTTTAATTTTCAAATTGCGCGGATGAAATATGATAATTAATTGGTAAAAAATTTATCTTATAAACTAACGCGCAATTTGAATAAAAATTACTTCACGAATGAATATAATCATGCAAATGATCAATGGTTTGCTGCTGGGAAATTATGGTCTCAGATACCACATCACTAATAGAAATAATCCCCTGTAAGGTCTCATCTTTAAACACAGGGAGATACCGGATATTATTTTTTGTCAGCAGTTCCATACAATATTCTACAGTGTCTTCCGGTTGCAAAAGTGGAAAGTCAGTCATCATGATATCCTTAACCAAAGTATCTGTTGAATTTTTACCTTTTAAAATTACTTTCCTTGAATAATCTCTTTCAGTGACTATTCCCATGAACTTATCATTTTCCATGACTACAATGGAACCAATATTATTTTCAGCCATTACTTTAAGTGCATCAAGAACACAGGTAGATGGTAAAACGGATATGGCGTTATTGCCTTTTCTTTTAAGAATGTTGGTTATTCTGCTCATAGTAAAATTTTAAAGTGGTAATTTACGGAATTATTGTTAAAAAATATTTGTTTTTAAAAATGACCATACCGATTTTATAATTGGGTCAATAAAAAATCGGTTTTCTTATGAAAAAAATGTAATTTATTATATTTGCTTAATGAATTTTAATGAAAACCTACCGGTTCGTATCGCTATATTAGATCTTTACGAAGGCCGTGAAAACCAGGGAATGCGCGGATTACGTGAAATTATTTCCCATTTTGCTGAATCAAACCACCTTGACATTATTAGCCAGGAATTTGATGTTCGTCTCAAAAATGAAATCCCTGACACTTCCTTTGATGTCTATATCAGTACTGGTGGCCCCGGAAGTCCTGTCGAAAGTGAAGGATTGGAATGGGACACACTTTATTTCTACTGGCTTTCTCAAATGGAAGAATGGAACAATAACCCTGCTAACAGCATTAAAAAACATATCTTTTTTATCTGTCACTCTTTCCAGTTAGCTTGTCGTTATTTTGAAGTAGGAAAAATTACAAAAAGAAAATCAACCTCCTTTGGGGTTTTTCCTGTCCACCTTCTGCCGGAAGGAAGAGAGGAGCCCGTTTTTGAAGGAATGCCAGACCCGTTTTATGCAGTAGATAGCCGCGATTACCAGGTGATTCAACCAAATGAGGATAGAATTAAGGAGTTAGGAGCTAAAATTCTTTGTATTGAAAAAAATCGCCCGCATGTTCCTTACGAAAGAGCCATGATGGCTGTTCGCTTTTCAGAGTATTTTATCGGAACCCAATTTCATCCTGAGGCAGATGCCAGGGGTATGACGATTCATTTACAAACCGAGGAAAGGAAAAAAATAGTTGTAGAGAATCATGGTATCCATAAATGGGAATCCATGATCGAGCAATTAAATGATCCTGAAAAAATTGTCTGGACACATGACCATATTCTTCCAAATTTTTTAAGCATCGCAATGAATAGCCTGAACGAAGTTGTTGTTTAGGTTACAGTGATTATTTAGTATTGATTTTTTGATTTCTGATTTCTGATTCTGATTTTTTTCAATTATTTATATTCGGTAATTAAAGGAAAATATAATTCATCATTCATCATTTATCATTCACAATTCAACACTCACAACTCACCATTCACCATTCACCACTCACCATTCACCATATGATTCCCGAAATAAGAGATCAATTCAACAAAAATTTTACAGAAGAGAAATATAAAAATTTCCTGGAAGACCTGGATAAAAAACATCCCGGTAAAATTGACTTTCGGATTGCTGAAACTCCTGTTTTTATTCCAAAGGATTTTACTAAAAAAATGTTGGATGCCTGTGAAGCGATCGTGGATATAATTGTTGATCCGGGATTTAAAGAAAAAACAGATCGGGCTATTCCAAAAGATGAAAATGTTCCCGGAGAAAATGAACACACGAATTTTATTGCTTTTGATTTTGGGATCTGTGAAAATGAAGAAGGTGAACTGGAACCGCAGCTGGTAGAAATGCAGGGATTCCCTACCCTATTTGGATTCCAGGCGTATTACCCTGAAGTGATCGAAAAACATTTTGACATTCCTCAAAATTTTTCTCCTTATTTAAATGGTTATGATAAAGAATCTTATTTACAATTCTTGGGCGACATTATTTTAAACGGATATGATCCTGAAAATGTCATTCTTCTTGAGATAAAACCACATGAACAAAAGACAAGAATTGATTTTTATTGCACGCAGGATTATTTACATATTCCACTTGTTTGCCTGACAGATCTGATCGAGGAAAACAAAAAATTATTTTATAAAAAAGATGGGAGAAAAATTGAAGTAAAAAGAATTTATAACCGCATCATTTTCGAAGAACTCTCTCAAAAAAAAGAATTACTTGGAAATGTTGTAGATATTACTCAACCATTAGACGTTGAATGGGTGCCTCATCCAAACTGGTTTTATCGAATCAGTAAATTTACTTTGCCCATGATCCATCATCCATATGTACCAAAAACTTTTTACTTAAATGAAATAACACAAATCCCCAATGACCTTGAAAATTATGTTTTAAAACCGTTATTTTCTTTTGCAGGCCAGGGCGTTATTATTGACCTTGAAAAAAAAGATTTAGAATCGATAAAAGATCCGGAAAACTGGATACTGCAAAGAAAAGTGAAATACGCAGATGTAATAAAGACACCGGATATTCCTGCCAAAGCAGAAATAAGAATCTTTTATTTTTGGAAAAATGGGGACGCAAGACCAATAGCAGTCAATAACCTGGCAAGATTGAGCAAAGGTAAAATGATTGGCGTCCGGTATAATATGGATAAAGATTGGGTTGGCGGAAGCGTCGCCTATTTTGAAAAGTAAATATTCAATTCCCTTAATCAATTTCTTTAAACCTAAATCAGGAAAACCCGGTAATTGTTTGTTTACTGTTGGAGTTTTGGTTTGAATTTATAATATCTTAATATTTTCCTTGTTCTTTTATGATCACGTTTTCCAGGCAACAACCTATATCTAATTGGTAGCAATAACTTTACTTTGCAAAAATATTTCATAGTTAAAATCGTTGCATTTACCAGGTCATAAACTTTTATTTGTAGAGAAATGTATAATAATAAAAAAGTAGTGGTAGTTCTTCCGGCATACAATGCAGCACTTACAATGGGGAAAACTATTTCAGAAATACCTATGGATGTAGTGGATGAACTCGTTTTGGTTGATGACAACAGCACCGATAACTCAATTGAAGTAGCCCAAAAGCTAGGAATAAAAAACATCGTTCAGCATAAAATAAACAGGGGTTACGGCGGAAATCAAAAAAGTTGCTACGACAAAGCGCTGGAACTGAATGCAGACATTATAATAATGCTTCACCCCGATTATCAATATACTCCAAAGTTGCTCCTGGCAATGATCTCAGTGATTGGCAATGATCTTTACAAAGTTGTTTTTGGTAGCCGCATTTTAGGAAAAGGTGCTTTAAAAGGAGGAATGCCAATGTATAAATATATTGCAAACCGCATTCTCACTTTATTTCAAAATACCCTGATGAACCAAAAGCTTTCGGAATACCACACGGGATATCGCGCTTATCACAAAGATGTTTTGGAAAAAATAAATTATCATCAAAATTCGGATGATTTTGTTTTTGATAATGAGATGGTAGCCCAGATATTTTACAAGGGTTTTGAGATCGCAGAGATCACTTGTCCTACAAAGTATTTTGAAGAGGCTTCTTCCATCAATTTAAACAGAAGCATTACTTATGGTTTGGGAGTTTTAAGAGTGTCAGTTCTGTATTTTCTCACAAAGCTCAAAATTTATAAATGGAAATTGCTAACCCAATAGACAAGAGAAGCAGCAATTTATATCTCACGATAATTATTTTATCAGGAATTATTTTCTTTATCCCCTTTTTAGGAAGAGTACATCTATTTGATTGGGATGAGATCAATTTTGCAGAGTCGGCAAGAGAGATGATCGTCACCGGTAATTACCATCGCGTTCAAATTAATTTTCAACCTTTCTGGGAAAAACCACCCTTATTTTTTTGGCTACAGGTAGCGGCAATGAAAATTTTTGGCATTAATGAATTCGCAGCCAGGTTTCCCAATGCAATCTTTGGTATTATCACTTTGGTCACTTTTTTTCTAATAGGTAAAAAATATAAATCACCCCGATTCGGCTTCATTTGGGCAATTAGTTATCTAGGTTCTTTTCTTCCTCATTTATATTTCAAATCAGGTATAATTGACCCTATCTTTAATTACTTTATTTTTCTTGCTGTCTATTTTATGTACCTGGATGTCACCGGTAAATTTTATAAAAATAAATACCTGTATCCATCGCTGGCAGGATTTTTCATCGGCCTCGCTACCTTAACAAAAGGTCCCGTCGGGTTGCTTGTTTTCCTGATCTCTTTCTTTGTTTATTTCCTGTTTACGAAGTTCAAAAACTTCCCCAACATCAAAAAAATACTGCTTTTTATTTTATTCTTTACGATCATATGTTTATTGTGGTTTGGCCAGGAAATAATCAATAATGGTTTTTGGTTTTTAAAAGAATTTCTGTCTTACCAGGTAGACCTTTTCATGCATCCCGTTGCCAGTCATGGTGAACCATTCTATTATCATTTCGTGGTCGTTTTTATTGGTTGTTTTCCTATTTCAATTATAGGACTCCCGATTTTATTTGGAAAAAATGTCGGAGTAAACAAAGATTTTTCAATATTGATGAAAATCCTTTTTTGGACCGTGATGATCCTGTTCAGTATTACCACTACCAAGATCGTTCACTACTCTTCTCTTACTTATATGCCACTTGCGTTTATGGCTGCCTGTTATCTCGACTGGCTGATAGTAAACCAACAAAAAATGAAGATTTCTCTCTTGGTTTTAATTGCTTTTATGGGGTTTGTATTTTCATTTTTGCTGGC
>JBDTJV010000214.1:0-4668 GCA_039935675.1 Ginsengibacter sp.
GGACAACTTTTGGCAGTTGAGGCGACTTCGCCTGTTGTTTCGAGTGATACAATTTATTATTACACCAGTAATCTTGCAAAAACAACTTACAAGCTGATCTTTGCACCGGAAAATATGCAATCGGCCGGATTGCAGGCTTTCCTGGTTGATAAATTTCTAAGTACCGAAACTCCTGTAAGCCTTACTGACAGCACTTTTATTAATGTCACCGTCACTGCAACCGCAGCTTCTTCCGCTTCTGATCGCTTTAAAATGGTGTTCAGGCAATTAGCTTCACTTCCTGTAACAGTTACCTCTATAACTGCTACTTTGAAAAATAAAGACATCGAAGTGAAATGGAACGTGCAGAATGAGAGTGGCATTCAACAATACCAGGTAGAGAAATCAACAGATGGTATCAATTTCAACGAGGCTTCCTCTATGAATGCAAAAAACAGCGTGAGCAATAGTTATTCCTGGACTGATTTAAACGTTGCTGACGGAACTTATTATTACCGTATTAAAATAATTTCAGTAGACGGGAAAACAAGCTACACCCAGATCGTAAAAGTGATTTCCGGAAAATTGCAGGATCAGATATCGATATATCCTAACCCGGTAAAAGATGGCGTTATTCATTTACAATTAACCAACCAACCTGAAGGAAATTATGGTCTGCGGCTTTTTAACTCAATAGGCCAAATAATCATTTCCAAAAAAATTGCTCATGCAAAAGGTACTTCTGAGGAAATTATTGTCTGTCCGAATCTCGCTAAAGGAATCTACCAGTTAGAAATAGTAAAAACTGATGGAAATGTGGAAGTTATAAAAGTGCTGAATTGATATTATTCAAAGTAAGAATTGTGGATATACCTGAAACCGAATGCCATCCCTTTTACCTTTGGTACTTATGTGGGCAATATCCTAAAGATTATGTCGTCCTGAGATACTTTGCACACTTCGTGTAAAAATCTGCGTTGCTTGTCCAAGTTATGCTTACTGCTTGGTTATTGTAGATAAAATTTATTTGTCGTCAAAAACATTTGATTATATACAGGAGTCTTCAAGAAATACTTTTTAAGAAAACGGTCGTTTAATTAAAACATAGAAACTACTAGAAATCCAGATATTTCAAATATCCTGGATGAACGCGCCTTTAGCATTAATTTAAACCTACTTTATTTACGGGAAATGTTACGGTTAACACACATCCGTTTCCAGGTTGCGAAACAAATTCAGCTGTTCCATTATACATTGTTGCCCGGCTTTTAATATTATCTAACCCAATTCCTTTTTGTTTTTTAGTGGTATCAAAACCAATCCCATCGTCCGAAATAAGGAGAATGACCCATTTTTTATTTTGCGAAAGTTTAATATTAACCTTTCTTGCTTTGGCATGTTTTAAGATATTATTCAATTGTTCCTGTACTATCCTAAAAATATTCAGGTCAAACTTATCATTTACACTATTTTCTATGGAAGAAGCCAATGCACATTTTATCTCTATTTTTAAAGGATGTACTTCCATTGTATCACGGGCAATATTTTCAATAGCCTTGCAAAGCCCAATTGTTGAAACAATTCCTTTAGTAAGTCCTTTGGTTATGTTACGGATTTCTTCAATAGCTGTAAGCGTATATTCGGAAGAACGGCTAAAATACATTGCGCTGTCTTCGCCTCCCCGTTTAGCCATATCAAGATAAAGCTTAGAGGTGCTCAGCAACTGATTTACATTATCATGCAGCTCTTTTCCAAGATCCAGTCTTTCGGCATCTTTCGCATGTTCTACAGCTTCCTTTATCTCCTTTTCCTTTAGTATAATTTCGTTCTTCAGTTTCTTCTCCAGTGTTATTTGATTACTAATGTCATGCATGGAGCCTATAATACGATAAGCTTTGCCAGTTGCACCTCTTAGGATAACAGCAATGCTCATCACATTGGCAACCGAATTGTCAGCTTTTAATAAGCGGTAGTAATATTTCCATTCCATATCTTTAGAAGCAAGTATCCTTGTAAAATGCTTTAATACTTCTTTTCTATCATCCGGATGGATATGGCTAACCCAATTGGCTTTAGGGGTCATATTGTCGACTATTTTATATCCAAATTCTTTTTGAAAGCCATCACTTATTGTTACTTTATTGGTTACTAGATTATAATCATACAATACGTCTGAAGATGAATTGAAGCCAAGCCTGAAATCTTTTAGTTTAGCATCTGCATTTGATTGTGCCAATACAACGTTCCGGGCCACTACTTTCTCTTTCTTAGTATCAATATTTCTTTGTTTTATTTTAGCAAGGATAATATTGCAAGCCGCTATTTTTTCTTTTTTAGTGTCAATATTTTTTTGATTGAGGATACGCAGGCTTATATCCTCAAGGGTAAAAACTGATTTCTTAATGTTATGCTCACCTATAAAAAGAGAACAAGTAATTTCACACGGAATCTGTTTGCCTTTTTTATTTATAGCTATTACATAAGCTACAGCCTGCCCTTTAGCAGTTCTTTGCTTCAGCATTTTTTTAAAGGCACTTCCATTTACAGCAAAAATATCTGTTTGGTTCTTTTTTAGTAATTCCTTTTGAGGATAGCCTAAAAGCTTGCAGGAAGCATTATTAACCATAATTATTCTTCCACTGCTGGTGATAACAATATTTGCTTGCATCGAATTATCAAAGGCTAACTGGCCCAGCTGGCAATTACTTTTATCTTTAGTTAGTTTAAAAATAACGCCCTGATTTTTTTTTGTTATTTTAGAGTGGGGACTCATTACAAGCAAGGTATTCTTTAATTTGCCTTCTTAAGCTTTTTTGTGCTTATTAGACAATAATAACAAGGGAAATTTTTTCGAACAATAAACTAACCGTATCTACGGCGGTCTTGGATGATGAGGTTACCCCCTTCAAAATCGTTTTATAAGGATTTGCAAGGATTCCGGTGCCGGTTACATCTGAAACAGTTGTTGAAACGTACCTTACAATTTGTGCGTTTGAAGCATGGGTGAAAAGAAATAAGCAGCAACTTACCGGAAATATTCCTCTTATGAAATATTTGGCGAAAGAACGTAAAGATCTTTTCAATGGAGCCACAGAATAGATGTCAAATCCTGCTGCTATTCCTGCGTGACCGCATATAATCGTTTCGTAATTTCCAGGAGTGCTTCCATTCACCATCTAGATTCTTTTATGGCTTGTCCCGAGGTGGCAATGGATACTTCCTTATTAAATATGTGGCGTTTGGTTTTTAAAGTCTACCTTACGTTTCCAAAGAAGGCCTTGCTGGTCTATATGAGGTTTAAAAAGACACCCCACTTTTACATCCTTCTCGATTGATATTATGTTAATTTAATGTGTTATTAAAATAACCAATGGCAGAATCAAAGCAAGATCAAACAAAAATTCTCTCTAAAAACCTTTTCCCGGTTGTGGGTATAGGTGCATCCGCAGGAGGATTGGAAGCTTTTAAAAAACTGGTAAAAGCCATACCTGTTGACTCAGGAATAGCCTATATACTGGTGCAGCATCTGCATCCAGATCATAGCAGCGCTTTGCCTGAGATTTTACAAAGAGAGACACGCGTTCCCGTTAGTGAAATCAGCGATAATGTAAAGGTAGAGCCTAATCACGTGTACGTTATTCCTGCCAATAAATTGCTGGTAGCAACTGATGGCATACTTCAACTAAGCCCAAGGCCTTCCAGGGACCAAAAAAATATGCCTATTGATATTTTCTTTACATCGCTGGCTGAAGTGCATCAAAGTCATGCCATAGGTGTTGTGCTATCGGGCAATGGTGCAGACGGTACATTAGGCCTGAAAAGTATTAAAGAGAATGGAGGAATAACCTTTGCCGAAGACCTTGGCAGCGCTGCGTATGATTCAATGCCTCAGAATGCTATTAACGCAGGGGTGGTGGATTTTATACTTTCTCCTGAAAATATGCCCGGTGAGTTGTTGAAGTTAAACAATACTTTTAATATCCTGCCTTCAGGGGATAATGCGATACCTGTAGCACTAACTGAAGAAGAAAGTTTTAAACAAATTTTTTCTTTACTGCGGTTGAATAATGGTGTTGATTTTACCTATTACAAGCAATCAACCATACGCAGGCGGGTACTTCGCCGAATGATAATTTGTAAACTTGAAAGTATTGCCGACTACCTGATTTTGCTGAAACAAAACAAGCCGGAACAGGATACTTTATTCCAGGACATCCTGATACCGGTTACTTCTTTCTTTCGTGATCCAACCATGTTTGACACGATATGCGAAACTGTTTTACCGGAATTGATTGAAAATAAATCTTCAGTTAATCCTTTGCGTATCTGGGTAGCCGGCTGCTCTACGGGCCAGGAAGCCTATTCGATTGCCATGTGTATTTATGAATATTTAAGCGATAAAATTTCCACGGTCAGGGTACAGATATTTGCTACCGATATTTCGGAAAAGTCCATTCAAAGGGCAAGGCTCAGTATTTATAATAAAAGCGAAATGGAAGGTTTGTCTGAAGGAAGAATCCGTGATTTTTTTACCAAAACAAATGGCAACTACCAGGTAAAAAAAATAATAAGAGACATGTGCGTATTTGCAAGGCATAATTTTTTAAAAGATCCGCCATTTGCAAAATTAGATATGATCAGTTGCCGCAATGTGCTTATTTACCTGGAACCTTTTTTACAAAAAAAAGC
>JBDTJV010000215.1:0-2901 GCA_039935675.1 Ginsengibacter sp.
GTACATATTTTCCTCTGCAATCTTTTAGATCAATTTTTTTGCCGTTAATATCAGTTACGTTGAATTCCGGGGCTTGCATATTTACCGAAGAAGCTAATTTTCTACCATATAGAATTTCCATGACCTCATTACCTTCTTCTGAATTTTTAAAGTTGTCTGGAAAATTGGTTTTATAGAAAGCCATTAAACTATCAGGATCCATAAAAAAATTGGGAGCAACCTCTCTTTTGAATAGCCAAAAAGAAAAATACTCATTTTTGTGCTGTCTTATAAAGTCAAGTTTTCTATCGTTCCAATTCCTCACCAGTCTTTTATTTATTTCGAAAGATGAATCATTTGGTTGTGGGTTTGATTGAAAAGCATTGAAAGCTTCAGATTCGGGTGCGGTAAATTGCTCCACTTCGTTCTCTATTTTAATAACGTCGACCGCGTTGATTAATGTGTACGAAGCTACATTTTCCGTGTTATTTTTTCGGTCATTGATAGTAATGGACGCAGGATCTTTTCCCACAAAAAAGGAGCTATAAACGGGAAAATTGAATTGATTGCTATCTATGTGAATCAAAATTATCGCACGATTATAATAGAAACTGTCTGAAATAGTGATCGTGTTCTGATCAGGTAAAAACGGCACTTTTTTAATGGTTCTACCATCTTCATAAGATATTTCTACTTTCTGGTTGGTAAGTTCTTTTGGGAAATGTATAGAAACATAAAATTTATTTTGTGCAAAAGAATCTTTAGCATTAAAAGTAAGAAAAACAATTGCGGCTAAATAAATGATCTTCTTTTTCAAGGTATTATAATTTTTCTACTGTTATTTTTTTGAATTCCTCTGGTTCAGTATTCTTCGAAATAATTCCTCCTTTTTCATTTAATAAAAAAGTGACAGGAAACGCTTCTATATTTAATTTCCCGGCTTCAGATTGGTTCAGATTAAGATACTGTTTCCAGGGTAGTTTATTATTTCCTTTAAGGATAAAAGTAGAATGATAGAATTGTGCGGTAATATTTCCTTGAATTAAAAAAACGAATTGAAAAATATAAAATTTTGTCATGCTTTCTTTTAGAATGAAACTCAGTATAATTTCCAACGAGACAAGTACAAAATTTCATCCGGTTTCCTTGAAATAAATTGGCTTATTGAAAGTATGAATCGCAATTTGAATAATAAGTTAATTCTTGAAGCTCGTATAACAATGTATAATTTTTTGATGAATGGAGATTTGGTGTATAGTAAACGAACAAATAATATGGATTTATGATTACTACGCTTTTGTATCAAAAAAATTCTTTTCTTTATACAACAAAAGCGTGATGATTTTTTGTCTTCACTATTTTTTAAAACAACATTTATTAACTTAACCATTAAAGTATGAAAAAGAAAATTGGATTTTCGATCGCTCTGATCTTTGCTTCCATCACCATTTCATTTGCACAGAATAAAGACTTTACCGGCCATTGGACCGGAAAATTGATGGATCAATACAATCTCACTTACGATTTTGTGGCCAATGGTGATGCGCTTACTGGAAAGGATACGCATTACGATGGAACTGTCGATAATATTAGTAATGGGAAAATCATGGGCGACAGTATTTCTTACGATGTACCAATTAGTGGTAATCTTACCCATATTACGGGTAAATTAAAAGGCGATGTTCTGACGATATATTTTAGTGCCCAGGGATATGACGTCAGCGCTGATTTGAAGAAAACAGATCCTGCCAAAAAGTAGAGACTTTTATTCCTTCCCTTTTTTAAAAGGCCGCATTTTTATTGGTATTTCAATTAAAATTGTAACATGAGACTATTTCAGAAATTTATATTTTCCGCATTCCTTTCGGTTTGCTTTTTTACTTCTAAAAGCGAAACAATCACCGTAAATTCAGACAGGCCCGATCCCACAATAGATTATAAAAAGCTAGCCAATATTGATACGCTTATCAATGGATATGTTGATCGTAAATGGGTAAACGGAGTGGTAACTATTATTATAAAGGATGGGAAATTGATTGAAAATAAAGCTTACGGCTATAGCGATGTTGCCTCCGGGAAAAAGATGCTGCCAAATAGTATTTTTCGCATTGCCTCGCAAACGAAAGCCATTGTGAGCGCAGGAATTTTATTATTATATGATGAAGGAAAAATTTCTCTTTTTGATCCGGTATCCAAATATTTGCCTGGTTTCGCGAATGCAAAAGTGCTCGATAAATACAACGCCGCAGATACCACCTATACATCCGTCCCAGCAAAGCGAAGCGTTACCATCAAAGACCTGCTCACTCATTCTTCCGGTATTGATTACCCGGTAATTGGTACCGACAATATGAAGGCCATTTATGCCAAAGCTCATATTGAATCGGGAATCGGTGATATTGATCAAAACCTGGTGTCTGCTATGAATAAACTTGGTGGTTTGCCACTGGCTTTTCAACCCGGAACCCAATGGAGATATGGTTTGAGTGTGGATGTGCTTGGAGCGGTAATCGAGGTGATTAGTGGTACAGATCTTCAAACTTTTTTACACAAAAATATTTTGGGTCCTTTGGAAATGAACGACACATGGTTTAATTTACCTGCTGATAAATCCGATCGCCTGACCACAGTTTATACTGAAGATTCTCTGCATCATATTATTCCCGCCGATACCAAAGCCTCTGGCTTTGATCCTGGTTATCCCCTGGCAAATAAACATTATTTTTCAGGCGGAGCAGGACTTTCATCGACAGCCTATGACTACGCCGTTTTTTTACAAATGATCATGAACGGAGGAAAGTATAACGGCAAGCAAATCCTTTCAAAAAGAGTGGTGGAAATGATGCTGCACAACCAGCTGGATTTTCCTTTTAATGGTACCAATTATTTTGGATTAGGCTTTGAACTGGTAAGTGATAAAGG
>JBDTJV010000216.1:0-3691 GCA_039935675.1 Ginsengibacter sp.
TTTGGCCTGATGCTTCATTGCACAAGCCACCGTATTTTTTTTACCAAAAAAAATTCTTTCCTGAATTATTACCTGCCATGGGTTGTAGCACCATTTTTTGGTCATTCCCCTGAAACTTATTTTACCCATCACATAGGAATGCACCATGCTGAAAATAACCTAAAGGATGACGAAAGCAGCACCATGCCGTTCCAGAGAGATTCTTTGAAAGATTTTTCAATTTATTTTGGCAAATTCTTATTTAGAGGAGTTTATGATCTTGCCAGGTATTTTTTTTATAAAAAAAGAAAAAAACTGATGTTTCGTTCCGTTCGGGGTGAGTTGTTATTCATTCTGTTTTGTGTTGCGATGAGTTTTATCAGCTTTAAAGCAACCTTATGGGTTTTTATAATTCCTATGTTTATTTATCGCTTAGTATCGATGATGGGCAATTGGGCGCAACATTCTTTTATAGATGCTGCTGACCCTGCCAATGAATATAAAAATAGTATTACCTGCATTAATACAAAATACAACCTGAAGTGCTGGAACGACGGCTATCATATCAGCCATCATGAAAAGCAAACGATGCACTGGACAGAGCATCCGGTTTATTTTAAAAAAACACTGAATAATTATATCACTAATGATGCAATTGTTTTCGACGGTATCCATTTTCTTCATGTATTTATATGGCTGATGAGAAAACGCTATGACCTACTGGCTCAAAACTTCGTGAGGCTCAATAATAAATACAAGACCTCAGAAGAAGTGGAGAAATTTCTTAAATCCCGGACAAAAAAAGTTCCCTTTTAATTTTTCAAAAATCAAATGCGATAAGGTAATATTTGGTTGAGGCAATGAAAAGTCTCATTATTTGTATTAATCGTACTAAAGGAAATTATCAAATTAATGCCTGACCTATTTACGATTCACCATTCACGATTCACCCCTGACCATTCACCATTCACCATTATTAAATTCCATCAAACACATCTCTCCTTTTTGATTATATTTTTGAAAAACTGCAAATAAAATCACAGAATATTATACTATTCTATTTTTTACATAAATCAGGTGAATCCTTTTTAAGCAAGTTGTCAAATAGTGTACTTTTGCGCAGATTTTAAAAATTTATATCATGCAAACTTCTTCTCTTCTCAACAGATTTAGCGAACCTGAAACGCTTAAAATGGCCAAACTCGGCCGCGAATTAAGGGCACAGGGAATCAATGTAATTGACCTTAGCCTTGGCGAACCAGATTTCAATACTCCGGAACATATAAAGGATGCTGCCAAAAAGGCCATTGATGATAACTACAGTCATTACACTCCCGTTTCCGGATATGCTGATCTCAAAGAAACTATCTGTAAGAAATTACTGCGTGATAATGGTCTTGAATATACGCCTCAGCAGATCGTAGTAAGCACAGGGGCCAAACAATGTATTGCCAATACCATGTTCAGTATTTTGAATGACGGGGATGAAATTATTATTCCAACCCCTTACTGGGTTTCTTATTCCGAAATTGCAAGGATGGCCCGGGCAAAAGTAGTTTTTGTTCATACAACTCCGGAATCCGGTTTTAAATTAACTCCGGAACAATTGGAGAATGCAATCACAGACAAAACAAGGTTATTTATATTCTCTTCACCTTGTAATCCTACCGGCGCCGTTTATTCAAAAAGCGAACTGGAAGGATTGGCGAAAGTATTTGAAAAACATCCCGATGTTGCGATCATAAGTGATGAAATTTATGAGTATATCAATTATTCTCATACAGATGGCAAATATGAAAGTATTGCGCAGTTTTCTTACATCAAAGACCGAGTAATCATCATTAACGGATTGAGCAAAGGATTTGCGATGACCGGGTGGAGATTGGGCTACACTGCTTCTGCACCCGAAATCGCTAAAGCCAATGAAAAGATACAGGGACAATTTACCAGCGGAACGAATTCTATTACCCAGCGCGCCGCTATTACCGCACTATCTTCTCCGCTCACAGCCACCTTTGAGATGGTTAAAGAATTTAAACGCCGTAAAGCGCGCGTAGCCGAATTATTAAAAGAATTACCTGAAATAAAATGCACAGTTCCTGAAGGCGCATTTTATATTTTCCCTGATATGAGATATTATTTTGGAAAAAGTTTCAAAGGCGACGTAATCAACAATTCAAGTGAGCTATGTATGTATCTTTTAAACAGTGCACATATATCCACCGTTTCGGGGGATGCATTTGGCCAACCCGGGTACATCCGAATTTCGTTTGCCAATAATATGGAAAATATCGAAGAAGGCTTCAAAAGAATTAAAGCCGGGTTAGCCCAGCTTTCCTGATCGTGTTGTATATTTAATAAAAAGTTAGGATCGATGCACTGATTGTAGTGGCAGAAATTATATAGGATCTAAATGAAATTCCATCATATAAGCCGCCTGTCTTTTAAAAAACAATAAAATATTTCCACATGAAAAGGGTATTAGCCATTATTTTTTTAATCATCATTTTGGTTGTCGTATGGTTTTTGTTTTTCAAAACAGATAAAACAGTCGTGACCAATACTTCCACAAAAGAAACTATTTCGGTTAAAAAACATTCCCCGGACTTTGATGCAAAAATGGGTAATATGATCAACAAATATATGGCCATGAAAAATGCTTTTGTGAATGGAGATACCACCGAAATAAAATCGAAAACGGCCGGCTTTATTTCCTCTGCTGACAGTTTGAATCTGGAAGAACTTCACCAGACTGACACCTCTGTTTTTATGGCAGCCCAACAGAATTTAAGTGATATTAAAGCCAATGCTACACCTATTCTGCAGGAAAAAGATATTGAAGAAATGAGACATGATTTCAGCATGGTCTCAGAAAATTTATACCCCCTCCTAAAAACAATTGGCTATGAAGGAGACAAACTTTATTGGCAAAATTGCCCGATGGCTTTTGGTGATGACAAACCTGCTAACTGGCTGAGTAATACAGCCGCAATCCAAAATCCATATCTTGGGAAAAATCATCCCGTTTATAAATCTTCAATGCTGAATTGTGGAGAAAATATGGATTCGATCTATTTGAAATAAGATAGCAAAAACAAACTTTAAATTATCCACTCTATATCCTCCTGCCAAATCCTTCAAAACAAAAATCATGATTATTTCTGCGTTTACTGTTTAATCAATTTTCCCAAAGGTTCCCGGAAATTATTTTTGAGTGTGTTTCATGTTTACCCATTCGGAACAAAAACGTAAACCTATTAAAAAGAAGGATATAGTAAACGAATAAAAAACAAGAATTTTCAATCTGTAGCGGTGTCGCATGTTCGTTTTTTTATTTCATATCAAATTCATGTGTGTAACCGTCTCGTATATTTTATCTTTTCTCTCAAATTTTTTATGGAAAGGAAATTGTAGAATAAAATCGAATTTAATTTTAATCAAATAGTTTAGATATAATTAAAAAAAAAGATCATGCAAAAAGAAAAAAATCAAAATGAAGTACTTATAGCTAACCTTGTCCAACTGTTAAGCAAAGGCAATTCACATGTTACTTTGGAGAAAGCATTGGAAAATATTCCTTTTGAACTGCTTGGAAAAACCCCGGAGAATTTACCCTACAATATCTGGCAGTTGGCTCAACACATTCGCATTGCCCAGGAGGATATTTTAAAATTTTCTAAAGATCCATCTTATAAATCACCCGCGTGGCCAG
>JBDTJV010000217.1:0-7624 GCA_039935675.1 Ginsengibacter sp.
GTACAAACGATTAAAAGCCCCGTGGCCAAAGGATCAAGCGTTCCAGCGTGACCAATTTTCTTTAAATTGATCAATTTCCTCATTTTCCTGATCACATCGTAAGAAGTCCATTCGAAAGGTTTATCTATCAACAAAACTTTCCCTTCAGCCCAATTGAAAGTCGCCGGGGAAAAAGATAATGCCTGTTTATCTAAAAATTGATCATCCATACTTTTAATTTTTTAAACCATCCAGGGTTTAAATGGCCTGCCTTGCTTTCAATTCTAAATATTTATTGATTGTCTTTATAGTCAGGTTTTTTGGCGAAGATAAGATGGAAAGAATTCCATATTTTGAAAGTTCCTTAGCGATGATCTTTTTTTCGAAGGAAAACTTTTCTGCAATTGTTTTTATGTAAACATCCTC
This sequence comes from Ginsengibacter sp., assembly GCA_039935675.1. GTDB lineage: Bacteria > Bacteroidota > Bacteroidia > Chitinophagales > Chitinophagaceae > Ginsengibacter. The sequence continues at coordinate 406 of JBDTJV010000217.1, forward strand.
TACATTTTTTGCAGGAGAATTGCGCAATTCATCCAGTTCGGAATTTTCAAAAAAGATAACCAGTAATAAATGATTGCGTGCTAATAAGCGCAAATAATCTATCTGCCTGTTCAGGCCTGAAAGAGACTCAAAGTTTGTAAATAAAATCAGCAGGCTGCGATGTTTTATTTTAGATCTTACCTGTGTATAGAGCATTTCAAAATCACTTTCGAGGAAATCCGTGTCCTGCTTATAGAGCAGCTGTAAAATATTTTCGAGTTGCAATGTTTTTTTCTCAGCGGGAAGTATACTACCAGGTATATTCGAAAAAGTGATCACTCCAACTTTATCCTGTTTTTTTAAACATACATTACTTAGAATAAGGCAACTGTTAATCGCATAATCTAAAAGGGTCATTCCGTTAAAAGGCATTTTCATTAATCTTCCTTTATCAATGATGCAATAAATTTGTTGCGATCTTTCTTCAATAAAACTATTTACCATTAAGTTGCCGTGGCGCGCAGATGCTTTCCAGTTTAGCGTTCGGAGGTCGTCACCGGAAACATATTCTTTGATCTGTTCAAATTCCATGCTCTGTCCTATTTGGCGCATTGGCTGGTTTCCGCTTTCAGTTGGTAAACTGGTACGTGAAAATAGTTGGTATTTGTGGAGATGGATAAAAGACGGGTATACGGGAACTGAAACCGCAGCATTTATGGTGAACCGCCGGCTGATAAGATTTATAGGTGAGGAAATAAATAAATGAAGATCGCCAAAATGATATTCGCCACGCTGAAATGGCTTTAATTTCCAGCTTACTTTCTTTTGTTGGCGCGCTTTTAAATTAATTCTTCTCTTCCAGTTTCTCAATTGTAATTGTTCGGGCAGTTCATCAAGTATCTCTAATTTTACAGGAAAGTTAAAAGGATTCTTTACTAAAATTTCTATATTATTTTCATCTCCATTACTTAATCGATGAGGAGTTATTCTTTGGGCATGTATTGATTTTTTTGTAAAGAATAATAAAGCATAATCCACCAAAACAAGACAGTTAAAAACAATAAATAAACCGATAACCACCGGATAAAGTGCGGGAATATAAAATGCGATAACAAAGAGTACTATAAAGCTCGTCAGTAAGGTGTAAAGTCTTTTTTTTAAAAATAAGTCGCGTATATATTTTAATACTGATTCCAAAGGTTATTATTTAAATATTCTTGATTTGAAATTAGTCACTGTGTATTTTATCTTGGCACTTCCAATTTTCCGGTAATATCTTTAATCAGTTCATCGGCAGTGATTCCTTCCATTTCCTTCTCGGGGGTCAGGATAATGCGATGGCGTAAAACCGGTATACACATTTCCAGGATATCCTCCGGAGTTACAAAATCTCTTCCCATTATTGCTGCGTACGCTTTAGATGCCCGCAGGATCGCCAAAGATGCCCGCGGAGATGCTCCAAGATAGAGCGAGGAATTATTCCGTGTTTCACTGGCAATTTTTGCAATGAATTCAACTAATTTAGGATCAATAATTACTTCATTTACGATCTTGCGATAAGCTGAAATCTGGGATATAGAAATTATTTTTTTTACCTGGTTCAGTAAAGAATTCTGGGGCACAGATTGTTGATTTAAAAGAATATTGATTTCTTCTTCAAGAGTGGGATAACTAATGATTATTTTAAATAAAAAACGGTCCAGCTGTGCTTCCGGCAGTCGGTACGTGCCTTCCTGCTCAATTGGATTTTGAGTGGCGATTACTAAAAAGGGGAAATCCATTAAATGGGTAAAACCATCAATAGTAACCTGCCTCTCTTCCATTACTTCAAACAAAGCTGATTGCGTTTTGGAAGGTGCGCGGTTTATTTCATCGATCAGGATAATATTGCTAAAAATAGGACCACGCTTGAATTCAAACTCACCGTGTTTGGGATTAAAAACGGAGGTGCCTAATACATCGCCTGGCATAAGGTCAGGCGTAAATTGTATTCTCGAAAAATTAGTGTCTATTATCTTTGACAGCATTTTTGCGGTTAGTGTTTTTGCAACTCCTGGCACGCCTTCTATTAGTACGTGGCCGTCGCATAATAAGGCAGTTAGCAAAAGATCAATCATCTTATTTTGCCCAACTATTATTTTTGAGATCTCATTCCTTACTTCTATAACGGCGTCGTTTAAAACACTAATGTCACCGCGCTCTTCATTCAGATTTTCTTCCATTCTTTTCTTTTTTAAAATTTTCAACTTTTTGATTTAACGAAAACAGATCCTCGTCAGATACATTTTCCCCGGATTGTATTTTTTCGATGCATTCAAACAGATCAGCTGTTTCATTTTGGAGAATACCGCTTTTTTTTGCAAGGGAATTGATAAAATCTTGGTTGATATTATCTGTTGCAATAAAATATTTTTTACGCAGGTATTCATAAAAATAAGTAATGATCTTTTCTGCAACATTCCGATTATTTTTTTGTTGTAAATAAAGCCTGCCAACCGTTTCGGTGAAAGCCACCGAATCATTTTTAACAGGATTTATCACCCGGATTTCTCTTTGCTTTCTTTTTATAGTAAATAAAGTAAACAATAAAATACACGCCAATCCGATATAAAAAGCCCACGAAAGTGAGCTATTTTCTTTTATCACTTTTAAGGTCGAAAAATCATTGCCATCTTTGAAATTATTTTTATTTCTTGTGGAAGAAAAGTTGTTATAGTACTCATCCCAATAAACGTATTGTGGATCAAATCGCAAATAGGCTGTCGCAGACTCGAAGTAATGATAATTATTCCCGGTTAATAAAAAATAATTGCTGAATGCCCTGGGAGCGAGTTGTAAATAAAACCTTCCCTTGCCGGAAAATAAAACAATATAATTAGGAAGCCCGTTTTCGTTTAGCCCTAAAACCCTTGTGGTAGCTGTATCATAGTTGTTGAAATAATTTAAAAAAGGAAAATAAAAATATCCGAATTCAGAAGAATTCATATCCTTTCCGTAAGATATGCTCACAGAAGTGGTCTTCATTTTTCCATTCACTTCACGAAGAATTTCATCTTTTCGGTCTACCGTACAATTGAGTGCTTCCAGGAGTTTGTGGTCAATAAAATCAGCAGAAATAAAAAGATCATTTCCTGCTTTGACAAAATCCATCATTGCGATTGATTCTTCATCGGTTAGAATGAGATTTTTTGTAATTAGAAGATAAAGAGAATAGGTGCTGTCTGTATCTTTCTGAAACCTTTGCCATGTATCAGTAAAAGGTTGATCAGCAATGTTGATCCAGTAATCAGGAAATTCGGATTTTAAACCTTTAAATGCGATAAAGGATCCAAATGGTTGCGTGTCAGTGTGCCTGTAAGTTTCATCTAATGAGGGAAGTTGCTTGCTGTTTTGCAGGCAGCTACCAAGTATTAATACAAGGAAAAAGAGCCAGTTAATATATGGGAATTTTTTTTTCAAATGTTTTTATATTTTCCCGTTGAAATTGTCGAATTGCTCTTTGATTTGAGCGTATTTATTTTTGCCTATTACAAATTTCCCATACCATGCATATTCATATTCAGTCGTCAAATTTTCAAATTGGTTATTCAACTTGTTTGACCTCATTTCCTTTAAATAATCTTTGTTTGTTTTTTCTGGAGCAAAGTTGATAAAACTTTTGTCAGAAAGGGTTTTAAGGGTTTTTAAAAATAAATACCTGGTAGCAGTATTGAACTCATTATTTTTTTCGGCGCCCGCGATCAATGAATCATATTCAACAAAATTATATAATTCCGCTACATCTTCTTCTTTATCTGTGCGGTTAAACCGCCTGTTTCGGGTTTTGAAAATTGAACTTTTGAATAAGACTTTATAACCAACAAACAGGATAAAAGCAAAGGCCACAATCCAAAAGAATATTTTTAGTGGGGGACTGTTCAGAATATTAACTGCCGATGAAGGTGCTTTTTGTGAAAAACGCTTCCTGATAATGGTCCCGGTATTTTCATCGAAAGTAACCGTGTCCGATCTAAGATTTTTTTGGTTTCTTAAAAGGCTGTCCAGGTAAAGCATGTAAGTGAATTGCCTGTTTTTTTTCCACATTAAAATTGTGTCGCTTTCTTTTAAATTATAGGCCGAATCTTCATAGACAATGTTGGGGTCTTTAGGAATGCTTTCATTTTTCGTTTGTCCATGGCTGTTAAAAGCTGTAAATGTAAACATCAGTAAAGAAACAAATAGCAAGGATTTACATTTCATAGGGAATGCCATTCTTTAAAATTTTTCCATCTTTCAGCTGAAAGCCTTTGTTATACAGGTGTATCGGGTACAATACATAATACCACAAAATTAATAGAAAGGAGCCGGCAAGTATCATAATACTGATGGGAACAGGTAGCCCGATATCTGTTGAATTTTTTTGGAAAGTGTTACTCATCAAGCGGGTAATATAACTTTCAAAAAAAGCCGCTACAATAAAAAAAGGAATCAGGCTGATACATATCCTGACTGCATCTTTAGCGGAACGGATAAAGGATTCTTTTCTTGTATAAGTTCCGGGAAACAAATAACCGGTGCCTAGAATTATTCCGGCGCAACTGGCAATTACAATAGAAGAAATTTCGATTGTCCCATGTATCCAGATGACTAAAACTGATTGCCAGCCCAATCCCTGGGAGAAAAACAGGTATTGGAAACATCCTAACATCACTCCATTTGTCCACATGAATAATATAGTTCCAATGCCAAAAAGCACTCCGAATATTACAGTTTTAAAAGCAACGCTGATATTATTGTAAGCGATCTTTACAAACATTGAAAAGGGATTGTCTTCTTTGTACACTCCAAACGGATCCCCTTTTTGTATGGAAGAAATTGTCTGATCATAATAGCCGGATTGTACCTTGTGATCAAAAAACTGGCGCGCATATCCTGGATCTGTGGTTGAAGAAATTAGCCCGATAAAAACAAATGAAAGAAACAAAAGGAAAGTGAACAAGAAAATGGTATGATATTTCCTGAACAGCAATGGTAATTCGTATTTCCAAAAATATAAGATTACCGATAGATTTTGTTTTTTATTTTGATAGATATTTTGGTAAATTTTTGATGCTAAACCATTTATCCATTGTGTTACTTTACTTTTTGGGTAGAATGTTTTTGAGTACGAAAGGTCATCCAATAAATTAACGAAACGGTCAGCCATCTCATCAGGATTTTGGGTTTCATCCTGCTGGTATTCATTCCATCTATCTACATTTTTCTTAATAAATCTGGCCTCGCGCATAATATGATTCAACTTTTTGAAAACTAAGCCGAATGAATAACAAATTAATCATTTAAAAAATAAAATAATCATTTTTGTTTTAAAATAATAAATTGCCTTTTATGGCGCTGATCGCGATAGAAACTCCTTTTAATATTAGTCTTGAATTTGAGATAGCTGAAGCACATAAAAGGCTTTTTGCTTATATCATCGACTTTTCTATTTTGCTCCTTTTCTTTATCGGGATGAAATATTTTTATTATGGAGGTTTTAATTTTAAAGGAATTCGTACGCTCAAAAGCAACATGGGCCTTGATATTCTTACCATTTCCCTTCCAATGTTGCTATATTCCCTTATATGTGAGGTAATGATGAATGGCCAAACCTTAGGTAAAAAAGTGCTAAAAATTCGTGTGATCAGTCTTGATGGTGGGGAGCCTTCACTTGCTCAATATGTAGTCCGGTGGATATTTAAGGTTTTTGAATGGCCATTTTTTTTTGGTTATACTTTTTTTAGCTTGGAAAATATTTTCGGTTATGTTATCATTACCGCTTTTTGGGGCGTGGTTGTTTTGATTATCATCGCGGTAAGCAAAAAAAACCAGCGCCTCGGCGATCTTGCCGCTAATACGGTAGTAGTAAATACTGAATCTCCATTTTCAGTGGAAGACACCATATTTATGGAGGTGCCTGAAAATGGTTACAAGGCCATGTTTCCTGAAGTTTTAAAACTTTCCGATCGCGATATCAACACTATAAAAAATGTGGTCAATCTTTATTACAAAGAACATAATTCACAAACCTGTGAGCGACTTGCCGGAAAAGTGAAGGAAATACTCGAAATAGATACAGAAATGAATGCGATTCATTTCCTGGAAAAATTACTTTTGGATTATAATTACCTTGCTTCTAAATAATGGCTGGTGGCGTTGGATATGAAGTTCTTTTATAGTAAACCAATAATTAAAGTGAATTTCTATTTTGAATCTATCCATTTGTTGGACTTAATTTCGGAACTGGTACTAGGAAGATTGGTGTTTTGTTAATCAATAGTTGATATTCCCTGTGACCATTTCGCCTGTTCTTTTTTACAAAATTGTTCTTTTGCCTGTTATTTAAATGAGAGGCCTTAACTTTATCGCCCCAAAAAAAGGAATTATAAGTTTATTTAAATAAAATTGTTTTGAAAAATGTCATTAAATAACAGGCAATTTCTTGATTTTGAGCAACCGATCAAGGAGGTTTATGATCAAATTGAAGAAACCAAAAAATTGGCTCAAAAAAGCAGCAAGGATAATTATCAAAAAATTATCGATGAACTGCAGGAAAATATTCTTCACAAGAGAAAAGAAATTACCGAAAATCTAACTCCCTGGCAAAAAGTACAGCTGAGCCGGCATCCTGACAGGCCATATACTTTGGAATACATCCTTAAAATGTGTACGAATTTTTTAGAATTGCATGGCGACAGAAATGTAAGAGATGATAAGGCAATGATCGGGGGTTTTGCGCAATTAGACGGCGAAACAATAATGATGATTGGTCAACAAAAAGGAACCAATACGAAAATGCGCCAGATGCGCAATTTTGGAATGGCGAATCCTGAAGGATATCGAAAAGCATTAAGGCTTATGAAACTAGCCGAAAAGTTTAATAAACCCGTCGTTACTTTTATTGATACACCTGGCGCATATCCGGGTCTTGAAGCAGAAGAGCGCGGACAGGGAGAAGCAATCGCCCGGAATATTTATGAAATGATACGGCTGAAAGTGCCTGTGATTTGTGTGGTTATCGGAGAAGGGGCGAGTGGGGGCGCTTTGGGAATAGGAGTTGGAGACAGGGTTTTAATGCTGGAAAATTCATGGTATACGGTTATTTCTCCTGAAAATTGCAGTTCCATTCTTTGGAGAAGCTGGGCTCAAAAAGAAAAGGCCGCGGAACAATTAAAATTAACTTCAGATGACATGTTGAAATTTGGTTTGGTGGACGGAGTTA